>CALHGI010000339.1 GCA_938029995.1 uncultured cyanobacterium
AAAGCCAGCTGCCCCGCCGTCCCTATGGACCTCGGGACTGGGCTGAGCAACTCCACTGCTTTATTTCTGAGGTAATCCAACGACCGGTAATTTTAGTGGTCCAGGGGGCTTTGCTGCCCGTGGCGCTGGAGCTGATGGCGGATGAGACCATGGCCCAGGGGGTGGCGGGGGCGGCCCTATCGGGGCCACCCGCGTGGCGGTTGATCACGGAACCCACCGCCCCCTGGAGACAGCGCCTCAACTGGAGCCTATTTGCCTCGCCCTTGGGCTGGGGATTTTACCAATATGCGCGCCGCCAAGGATTCCTCAAGTCATTTTCCCAACGACAGCTGTTTGATCGCGCAGAGGATGTAACCGATGACTGGCTAGCCATGCTGGACCAGGGGTCCCAGGACATGGCCACCCGCTATGCGGTGTTTTCCTTTTTGGCTGGGTTTTGGCGGCAGGACTATGGGGCTGCGATCGCAGCCATCCAAAAGCCCATCCTGGTGATCATGGGGGAAACAGCATCCACCATTGACCGCACCGCCCAAAACACCACCGCCCAACAGCGGCTGACGGACTACACCAGCCACTTTGCCCAAGCCCAAGGGGTGACGATTCCCGGTCGCAATGTGCTGCCCTATGAGTCAACGACGGAGTTTATCGATGTGCTGCAACCCTTTGTGGAGGGTCTCTAGGGGACCCTGGTGAGCCCGTAAGAAAAGACTACTTGAACCTCGTTAAAACTCAACGGCGTCTGGGGAACCTGCGTCGGCCCCCTCGCCATTATCTTCACCATCAGCAGGCGTTTCGGCCTCGCCGTCCTGCGGCTGCGTTTCGGTGTCGTCGGTGGGTGCGCCATCAGATGGCGCGCCATCAGTCGGCGTGTCATCAGTCGGCGCAGGTATTTCCTCACCCTCCGTGTCCTCACCCTCAGGGGGCGCGGGTGGGGTAGTTTTAATGTTGTCTACGGCCACACTAAGGGCGTAGTTAATTGGGTCAGTGGTTTTAGAAACGATGGCAATTTCGTAATACCCCGATTGGGTCAACCGTCCTGACCAGGTGGTCTGGGACGAATCCGCCAACAAGAACGGCTCCTTGGGGGACGGCACCGGCAGGTACAAAGACATCAGGGTACTCTTTTCAGGCGTCTGTAGGTTAATGCGAAGATTTTGTTCCTCCTGCAAATTGAGGGTAAACACCCGGCCCTGGCCCGGGGCCAGTTCCCCCGTTAGCCGCTGCCTAAACGCCCCCGACTCAAACTGCACCGGCTCAAGGTTTCTACCCGAGGTCAAATCCCCCACACTGTCTTGGGCGAGGGCGTACCACACCTGGCCAATGGGCTGATCCAAAATGTTACTGCGCTGTTCATCGGGAAAAATAGCGGCAAATTTCGCATCGGCTAAATCGTCTAGGGCGCGACTGCTAACATTCAGCTGATTGACCGACTGACGCCAGCTTTCGCGATCGTCAGCCCCATAGGCCCCCAGTCCTCGCCGGGCGGGCATACTCAAATTCAGCTCCAACGTATCCAGGGCATCCATGGCCAGATTATCCCAGCGCAGCCGCAGGGGCGCATCCTCCACCGACGAGGTTAAAGGACGCCCTTTGAGGTTGGGATACTGCTGGTAAAAGCGCTGATTGATCCATAAATTTAACCAGGCGTCATTCACCCCTAAGGCTTCACGGCGCTGTAGTAGCTCCTCCTTGCGGGCAACTTCATCGGGGGTGGGGCCCGTCGCCGTATTCTCGGTGGGGAGGTTGGGCAGCTTGGCCGTCCCCCGACCAAAGGGCCAACGGGGCCGCACACCAATGCCAAACAATAGGGCCAATAAAAGACTGCTCACCCCCAAGAGGGCCAACAGTCCAATCAAGGCTTGAAGCAGGCTCTCACGGCCAGTTTGCTTGGCCGGACTCACCGCCGTAGGGGTGGTTAAGGTGGTCGCCGTCTCCTCTGGGGCGGCCGATACCACCCGGGTGGCTCCGGTGGTGGGATAGACTTCGGCCTCGTGCCCCATGTCGGCCCCGGCCAAACCGCCATTATCCCCGGCATAAATCGAGGGGATATTGTCTGGGGCCAAGGATTGATCAGCGGTGTTCCCAGCCCCCAGATCTGGGGCTCCCATACCCTGGCTCCCCAGATCTGGGGCCCCCATACTTTGGGCCCCCATACCTTGGGGCCCCATACCCTGGCTCCCCAAACCTTGAGCCCCCGTGCCTTGCAAGGCCTGAATCACCGCCATCGCGGATGGATAACGCTGGGCAGGGACAGGGGCTAGCATTCTTTTCAGCACCCCGTTGAGGGGTTCCCCCAGGCTGACAAATCGCTCCCAATTCCAGGCACTTTCGTAGATGTCATATAGCTCTTGGGGTTCTCTCCCCGTCGCTAATACCACGAGGGTGGCCGCTAGCCCATAGAGATCGCTGGTGGCGTCCACCGCGCCAGAATTAAACTGTTCTTGGGGCACGTAGCCCACCTTGCCAATGCGGGTGGGATTGGCCCCCACCGATAGCTCCTGCTCCACCGTCGAGGCAATTTGCTTGACGCTACCAAAATCGATTAAGACGGGTTTTCCATCCTGCGATCGCAAAATCAAATTTTCGGGGGAAATATCGCGATGGATAATATCCAAATCATGGATGTAGTTCAGCACCGGCAACAGCTGGTACATGAGCTGGGTAATTTCGGTCTCACTAAAATGGCCCCCATGTTCCTGGCGACCTTGCAACAGGCTGCGGTAGGTGGGCCCTTCCACATAGTCCTGCACCAAAAATAGCTGCCCCCCCTCCCGCATCAGTTCACGAAACTTGGGAATTTGACCATGCTGGAGCTGATAGAGCACCTTGGCCTCCCGTTCAGACAGCTCCTGGGCCTTAGCCAAGAGGGCCGGATCATCGATTTGGGGGACAAATTCCTTGAGCACGCACCGTTCTTTGTAACGATGTAAATCTTCGGCCAGATAGGTCCGGCCAAACCCCCCTTCCCCCAGTTCTCGCAATACGTTGTAACGTGCGCCGAGGGGGTGGCCAGGTTCCCAGGGTGTGCTCATCGATCGGCTCCTTTTGGCTGTGGATCAGGTTTCATTGCAGGGACTAATTGGTCAGTGTAGTGGGTTTTATCCCGGATGCAACCACTCCTGACATTTTTTTCTTAGCAACAACCCGTGTAGGGCATCGCATGTAAGGCCCCTGGGCGGAGTTTCCCTATTCATTCATATTTTTATAGGTCGCCACGGCGGAGGGCGATATGCGGTTGAGGTAACGGAAAATCCAATACTTAAACACCGTGTCCAAAATCACCGGGAATGTGGCGATGAATAGGAAAATAAACTCACGGTTGGCGGGAAATCCTAAATGGCGCGACAGGCCCTCCAACAGCACTTCCCAACCATGGGGGGAGTGAAACCCCACAAACATATCGGTAAAGAGAATGATGATAAAGGCCTTGGCACTGTCGCTCAGGCCATAGACAATCTCATCGATAAAGGCTTTCAGGGTGGCCACCTGACGTTTGCAAGTATTTAGCAGCACCACAAAGGCCAACACCGCAAAAATATCGGCAAATACATTTTGCACAGACTCGGCACTGCGCTGGCGATATTCCTCTTCAATGTCTAGGGCTTTATCCAGCACCCGTTCTTCCAACTCGGTTTCGCTGAGGGCGTCCACTTTGCCTAAAATCACCTCAAACCGCAACCGCTCCTCAAACCGTTGCAGCTCATGGAGGGCTTCCTCCTCCATTTCATTATTGAGAAACACCTCGGCTTGGTTGGCATGGCGAATGTAGTTCACCGCCGGACCCACCACAAAATGTTTGGACAATTGCTGGGTAAGGAGGGGCACAATCACCAACAGCAAAACAAACCGCAGGGCAATTTTGGTCTTACCCTGGGATTTGCGAAAACTCTTGACCACATCGGACTCAGCCTTAGGGTCGAGATCCTGTTTCACCCGATCAACCGTGCGCAAAATGGAACGGGGTAAGACACCGCTGCGGGCCGCTAGCCCCGCCCGGCCTTTTTCAGGTTTGCCAGCGGCCTTTTTCTTTGATTTTTTCGGGGGGACACTGGCAGCCGCATCCACGGTGGTGAGCTGCCCTGCCAGCTGACCGTAACGGCCTAAAATCTCATCAATAAACTTTAGCTTTTTAAAGATAATGGCGGACTGATCAATCAGGTCAAGGGTGTATTCATCTTGTTGATCGTCATAGGACTGCACTTCCATCTGACGACCTTGGGACAACCTGGAGCGGTCCGCCTCAAAGTTTTCCATCCGTTGCTTCACCAACAGGATGTTGCGTTCCACCTCGCTTTGAATATATCGATAGGCACTGTCCCCATAGTCGCCGTTGGTGGGGGCGATGGGTTTACCCTCGAAATAATCGTCTTCTATTTTTTTGATGACCAACGCGGCTTCGTAGGCTTGGTCGAGTGATTGATCAGGGGACTTAAAAAGCCACTGCCCTGCGTTACGAAAAAATGCCCGAAGCTGCATGGAAGTGTGTATAGAAGTGTGTAGGTGCGCTGGAATGTCAGCACTATAGTATCAACTCTATGAAAGCGCCATTAGAAATTCACTGGATCGGTTTAGCTGTCTGAACACACGCCAGATTTATCGGGTGCGATCGCACACCCGATTTCTGCCTTCCCAATAGACCTCTCCCACTGCACCCAAGCCAAAGATCGGCCCACCGCCTCATCCCTTATCCTGGGGCGGCAGGGGAGGATAAATAACCCAGGACCGATCCAAACCAGCCGCCTTTACCAACGGACCTAAAGGCTGCACACCATCGGTCAAACGCTGTAGCACCATAATCGCCCTAGGGGGCTGATCAACCCCATCAAAATAGACCGTCATACTGCGCAGATGCCAAAGGGAAATCACCAGTAACATCGTCAACGACACCAGGCTCAAACGCCCCGTGGGACGGACGGTAAACGATCGAAACTTAAAGGGTTTAGTAAAATTGCCCGCCACCTGACGATTGTTGGCAATGGTTTCATAGAGTCGATTTCCCAGGGCCATCAGGGGCGACCATCGCAGCACCCTGGCCAAGGGCCACAGAACGGGGGACAAACTCACCACATAGGCAATGCCATGCCATTTGTAATGGTGTCCATCTTGCCAATCCACAATCACCCAGGAGTTATGGGCTTCCATGGCGGTTTGGATCACCGGATCGCTTTGGGCGGTTTGGAGGGGCACTTGCCCAGGCAACAGTAAAAAGGTGCGCAACAAATGGACCACCTTTTTACAAAAACCACAGTCGGCATCGTAGTAGATTTTTAACCCCAGCTGCTTAGGGGTAAAGGCTCGCCGCCGCCAACCCTCCCAGGCCAAGGTGGGGATGAAGGCTAGCCAGGTAATGCAGCTCAGAACATGAAAGGTATTTTCTAAATCTAACGTGAGGGCAATGGTGCCATGGCACGCAATAAATCCCACCACAGCCATCAGGCGACATCGGCTAGCTCGAATGGGGCTCCACAGCAAAAAAGGCCCCAAAAAGAACACAGTTGCAAGAAAGTATAGAAACAGAAATAGGCTGGGGGGGAAATTGAATAGAATCCGCCCCAGGGCATTGACATGGTGCCCTGTTAGGTCAATCTCAGAACCGATGGCCACTGCGGTCGTCCCCGCCCAGTTGGCCCCAACTTCGTAGATCATCGGGGCGGCATAGATATAGAACTGCTGGGCCATGAGGGCCAAGGTGGCTCCAGAAAGAATCTGTTTAGGGGGGGACTGGGGGGAGGTGTTTAGGGCTTGATCCACTGAATAGGCACTGCCCCAGGGCAAAAACATGGCCCAAAAAAGCATCGTCCGCAGCACTTCGTCCGTGGCGTAAACGAGTTGGGGCTGGTGGTTATGGAGCGACACCAGCATCCCCCAGGCAATTATGGTGGCCCAGCGGGTGCGGTACCCCACCAGCATTAGGAGGGTGGCGCAGGTTGCGATCGCATAGCAAACTATCTGCCAAACCACCTGCCAGGCCAGCGGCATCCCCACAGAACCAGCCAGCCCATGGATTGACCAATACCCAGACTGCCAAAGATTCCCCAACCCCGCCGTAGCACCTCCCCCATGGCCCATGCCATAGCCACTACCGTGGACCCGAGCCCACAAATCCCCCAGCATCACCAGGGCCAACCCCATGCGCAACAGGGCTAAGGAACGCAGGTCTAAACCGTAACGACGTTCTAAGAATTTGAACCAGGGGGCAACCATGAAAAAAGATCGGGGGTCAGGGGTGAGAAAATCATAGGCTTTGCGCCCATAATTTAGGTTAGGCCCTATGGGGTCGCTATCTTTAGCCTAAGACCAACGCAGCCCTCGACTCAACTGCCCCAAGGCCCGACGGGCCACCTTAAACCGATGACGGGCCGTGGGCATACGAAAAATATAAACCGCTCGCCGCACCAGGCCCCCCAACCGGCCCCCAAAACTAAGGCCAAAACTCCACA
>CALHGI010000340.1 GCA_938029995.1 uncultured cyanobacterium
AACCAATGGCAATGCCGGGGGTGGAGAGGGGAAAAACAACTTCTTTAAATACGCTCAAACCCGAGGCACCCATGTCCTCTGCCGCCGTAATCAGGTTGCGATCGATGCGCATCAGGCTATTAAAAATCGGTGCAATCATAAAGATTACATAGAGGTGTACTAGGCCCAGCACCACGGCAAAGTCGGAGTAAAGGAAAAACTCCACCGGCTGTTGCACTAAGCCTGAGCCCATTAGCATTTGGTTCACTAAGCCCTCCCGTCCCAGCAGCGGTAGCCAGGAGATCATTCGAATAATATTGGAGGTCCAAAAGGGAATAGTACAAACTAAAAATAACAGTATCTGCCAGCGTAGCTTGGGTATGTGAAAGGATAGAAAGTAGGCGACCGGGTAGCCAATGAGTAAGGTAAACAGCCAGGTCAGCCCGACAAATTTAAATGTGTTGAGGTAGGTTTTAAGGGTGACATCGGAGGTGAACACACCGATGTAGTTGTCCAGGGTAAAGGCGGGAGTCATGGAGTAACCATTGAACTCCCAAAAGCTGACTACGCCGATGAGGATGATGGGGAAGATCAGGAATAACCCCAGGGCGATCGCTTGGGGGGTGGCAAGGAAATAGGGTTTGAGAGTAGTCCAAGCTTTAGCCATAACAAAGAATGAATTTGCCACCAAATTCCCTGCTGGGAGGGGCAGGGGTGGGCGGCCTCCAATCATAAAGATCGAGGACCCACCCCGCCTGACCGGCACCCCTCCGAGGAGGGGATTTGGTACTTAGGACGCGATAAACTCGTTCCACTTCTGCACGAGGTAAGTGTTCTCTTCCATGGTGGAGTTCCAGCAAACGATGTTGCCAAAACGATCCTTAAAGGAACCCCCATCGCGTACGGCACCGGCCTTAGCTAAGGTCTTGTCGAAGGGATCGACGATGTCGGCGGCGGCGGGCTTTCCTTCGTACCAGAAGTCCCACTCATCAGGGGTCATGTACTTCTTAGAATTTTCTGGGGCGGCGCTGTAGTAGCCCTGGCGGCCAAGGAATGCACCCACCCAACCTTCTAACATCCAGTTGAGGTACTCATAGGCCGCGTCAAGCTCGATGCCCTTAAGGTTTTTGGAGAGACCAACGCCGCCACCCCAGCCGCGATAGCCTTCTTTGAGGGGGGCATAGATGCATTCAATGTCCTTGGCTTGGACGGCAGTGACAGCAGGGGACCACATGGACTGGAGAACAACTTCACCGGAGGTCATTAGGTTAACTGACTCGTCAAAGGTTTTCCAGAAGGCGCGGAACTGGCCCTTGGCTTTTTGTTCCTTGAGGATGTCAGTAATCTGATCGATTTCGGCTTTGGTCATGTTGCCCTTGTCGCCAAAGGTCATCAAACCGAGAGCTTCGGCCACCATGGCGGCGTCCATGATGCCAATCTGAGGAATGTCCAGAATGGAGGTTTTACCCTTAAATTCTTCGTTGAACAGCTCGCCCCAGCTTTCGATGGTGCGCCCGACTAGGTCGGGCCGGTAGCCTAGGGTATCAGCGTTGTACTGGAAGGGGATCAGGGTGGCAAAATCGGTGGGGGTGGCGGAGAATTCCTTCGAATCTGCTCCGGTCAGGTACATCACCTTGTAGGGGGCCGTACCCTGGGACGCTTCAACGGGTAGGCCTTCGAACTTACCGGTGGTGAAGAAGGGAACAATTTTATCCCAGGCGGCAATTTTGGCGACTTCTAGGGGCTGCAAATTGCCGGAGGGAACCACTAGGGGAAGGCTGAAGTACTCACCGTCAAAGATGTCGTACTGGTCAGGCTGGGTAATGGCGATCTGGTTATTCTCTTCGGTGCTTAAGGCCCGCATTTCTAGGCTAAAGCCTAGATCTTCCTGGGCTTTGTCGCGGATTTCGTTGATTTGGGAAACGCCTGTACCGATCAGGCGCAGGGTAATTTCCTTGGTTTTGTTGGCATTGACCTCAGGACCGGGGGCGGGATTGTTGGGGGTCCCCTTCGGTGAAGCGCAGCGGGTGGTGGCGACGGCGGCCCCAGCGGCTAGGCCAGTATAGAGTAGCTTACGACGAGTGATGTTAGTCATGGATAATGTCCTAAGGAACAAGGTCAAGTGAGCATTGTGTATCTAAACTAGACAAATTAACGCTGTTGCCAAACGTTGGATTGTTGTCTAGTGGGCTAAGAAAACACAATCGTTGGCAGACCATTTCAGGGAAACGATCTGGCCTTCTTGCAGGGCAAGCTTTTCCCAGTCTACTGTCCGTAGCGTATGCAGTAGGGGCTGTCCGGTGGCGGTGGTGATGAGGGCCACCCGGGTGACAAAGCCGGTGAGTTCTACCTGGGTAATGCGGGCGGTAAGAATATTGTTGGAAAGGTTGGGGAGATTGTTGGATTCAGGGGAATTGGAAGGGGATAGGGTGAGGAGATCGGGGCGGATGGAACAGGCGGCGGGGGTGCCGGGTTGGGTGCCGTTGCCGGTGGCGTGGACTGTGCCGATCCCTTCGATGTCCAGGCGGATTAGGTCTTTGCCATTGGCCTGGGGGGTGGAGGCAAGGACCGTGCCGGAGAAAATGTTGTTGTCGCCGATGAACTTGGCGACAAACTGGGAGGCAGGCTGGTTGAACAGCTCGGTGGGGGTGGCCACCTGGTCAATGTGGCCGTGGTTCATGACCACAATTTGATCCGATAGGGAAAAGGCTTCTTCCACGTGGTGGGTGACCTGGATAAAGGTGAGGCCAAACTGTTTTTGGATCTTGCGTAACTCGCCCCGCATGCGCACCCGCAGGTTTTCGTCGAGGGCGCTGAGGGGTTCGTCTAGCATGAGCACTTGGGGCCGGGTGACCAGGGCCCTGGCTAAGGCGATGCGCTGCTGCTGACCGCCGCTGAGCTGGTGGGGCCTACGGTCGGCGGTGTGGCTGAGGCCCACCAGTTCTAGAATCTCGCCGACTCGATTCCGACGCTCTGGTTTGGCCACCCGCTGCATCTTGAGCCCGAATTCTATATTTTGCCAGACGGATTTGTGGGGAAATAGGGCATAGTTTTGGAACATCATGGCGGTGTTCCGTTTGGCGGCGGGGAGGTCATTAACGCAGTTGCCATCGATTAATACCTGGCCGCTGGTGACCGACTCATGGCCGGAGATCATGCGCAGGGCGGTGGTTTTGCCACAGCCGCTGGGACCCAGCAAACAGCAATAGATGCCCGCTGGAATATCCAGGGTCATGTTTTCAATGGCGGTGACTGAGCCGTATTTTTTGGTCACTGACCGTAGGGTCACGCCTGCTGCGGCATCCTTGGACACGGCCACTGCAGAAGACCGATCCTGGGATGTTACTGGGGAAGGCCGGTCAGCACTAACCGCCATGGACATTAATCTCCTATTGCGCAGGATGGATGTGGGGCTAATGTAACCACTATGGGCGGACTCACTGAGAATGTCTGTTTTCAGTGAACATGGATCTAACCTTAAGATGTGATTTGGACAACAGATGCTGATAACCCTACCAACGACTGTCCGGGGCCGAAGTAAAGTTCAACTTAACTTTAGGATTAGGGCATGTTGCCCTCTCTGATGTATCAATGCGTTCGAAAGTCAGCTTTCCCTGACATTTTCTGGAGGCATCTTCACAAATACTCGAATAATAAATAAATCCGGCGCTGCTGATCCTCGGTATGATTTGATCTGCGAAATTCGGATGTATCGCGTCATTTCCAGATCGGTTCATCCCCTAAATCAGCAACGGCATAAATCCTGAATAGCTTAGAGCTGATGCAGAAGAGATAAATATACTGAATCTTTCTATCTAATTCACCTGTATAGGATGATTAGGCAGAAGTGTTTCCACCTAATTACCCACAGCGGGTTCTTAGGCAGAAATGTTTCCACCTAATCATCCTTATTAGCTGTATAGGTGGAAAGTTTCCTCCTAATTATTAGTTAGGCATTCAAAACCGTAGTATTTGGAGTCAGTATTTGTGAAGGAGACAGTCAGAAAAGAATCCGAGATTTTTGCGGAGTTAGCTGAAGTATGTGCCTCTCCAGGATACATTCATGCAATCGCGTGCCTTTGCTATCAGAACGACATAATTAGATATGGTGAAACATTAACTCCAGAGGATATGC
>CALHGI010000341.1 GCA_938029995.1 uncultured cyanobacterium
TGGCAGGGCTAATTAGATCCGCCATATCAGTAATCCAGTTGTTACTGATTTTTTGGGGATTGGGCACCTCTTTGACCAGGATGGCATGTCCTGGAAGTGATAATAATGCCAGAAGAGGCATGATGAAGCACAGTGCCAATAACCAACGGCTGGATCGCCGCCAAATATGAACCCAATACATATTTCCGTGGATGGATAACGATAGCCTGGTGCACAGAGTTCAAGCCATCGATGATCGCTCAACACGTTGAACGACAACGGCTATGGGCGCAGCAAAGCGAAATATATTCCGCATTTGGCTATAGCTGTAGTGTGCCCTCCATCAAGCAACATTGGTCCAAGGTTCAATATCAAACATGAAAGCGGTCTCTAACATCGACCAAAGGCAGGTGCCATAGGGTTTTCGGCTGCCAGCGGTCAGGAGCTAGCTAGGACTGACAACCACGCTTGTAGGCCTGATGGAGAGGGTGCATAAACGCCTGAACGGTGAAGCGATCGCACTGCCCACCCGTCGGGGCATGGGCTTGTATACAGCGACCGCTAAAATCATGCGCCATCAACCTGGGGATGTAGTAGGCTCACACATGGTCACAGATGCTCACTAAGGAGCTGTTAAGAAACTACTTCACGGTTTAAGCCTGAAAGGCTTGTTAAGCCATGATTTAAATGAATAAGGCCATGGCCTTAATTTTTAACAAGCCCTAACACTTGTGACCATGAATCTCTAGCCGTTTTTTGAGATTTCCAATAATGATGCCTACTATCAAAAGCCTAGGCTCCTTCAGCCTAGTGAATACTCTGGTATTTCTAGTAATGGCTCCTGGTTTTGCCCAAACTGCGATCCCCAATCATGGAACGAATCAACCGGAAGTTCATCCACCGTCAACAACTAGCCTGACACCGGACGCCGTAGTTGCCCAAAGACGCAGGGATGCAGATGACCGCATCAACTACTTTGGCATTGGTGGCACCATTGGGGTGTCCGATGATGGCGACACAGAATTAGGCGATGGCGGATTTTCCCTAGTCGGTCGGTTTTCATTGAACGACAGTCTATCCATTCATTCCGCATCGGTGTTGGGGGGTGATAACTTTGCATCGTTTGCCCTCACAACCAGCTTTCCTGGAGCGCAGAATGTTGACCAGGTTAACATCCATCCCTTTGTAGGGGCGGGCGTCGGTGTAGAGTTCGATGGGTTTGAACTAAGCCCACTGGTGTCCGCTGGAGTAGATATACCGATTAATGACCTGATTACGGGCACCGCCCGAGTAAACGCGGCCTTTAATGACGGCACAGACATCGGCGTGGTCCTAGGCGTTGGGATCGACGCCCTAAGTTTGTTTTAACTCCAGCCCTATGGACACCCCATGACCACCTTTCAACACACGAGTCTGATCGCCGCAGCGCCAGAAACCGTCTGGCGCTTCCACGAACGGCCCGATATTCTTGATCTCCTCACACCCCCATGGCAACCGGTTGAGGCTGTCCGTCGCGAAGGCGGCCTCGGCCCTGGTGCCATCAGTGAGTTTCGCCTATGGCTTGGGCCTATTCCTATTACCTGGTTAGCCCGCCACACCGACGAATACGAACCCAACCGACTGTTTACCGATATTCAAGCAAGCGGACCGTTAGATGCCTGGACCCATCGCCATCGTTTTTTACCCGAGGGTAATCAAACTCGACTGACGGACGATATTACCTTCACCCTGCCGGTGGCATGGGTCAGCGAGCCGGTAATTAGCAAATTTGTACTACAGCGTTTACACGATATGTTCGAGTACCGCCATCGGGTAACGCGGGAAGCCTGTGACGGATGAGGTTAAGCAATATCCGTCGGTGGTTCTGGCTGTTCCGCTAGCTGCTTAAGCTGTGCCCGCATGACCTGCTCTAGCATGGTCCTCGGCACTTCAACTCCCTGGCCCTGGCCCTTTTCCTGCATAAAAATGATGCTATCTACTCGCTTGAGGGATAGAAGTTGAAACAATAGATGGGTACTGGGATGGGGCAACGCCATCATCTGGGGGTTGTCGGCTTGGCCTACCGCCGCCGCTGCCAAGGAAGAGTAAGCATAGACCACTGTCTTCGTCGCCTTTGGATCTTGGCGACCACGCAGAGTGGTCATCACCCACCCCTGTCCTAAAGATTGAACGACATAATATATTTCCTGGGGCAGCTGCTCTGCAATTTCCTTCAATAGGGGAGCGACCAGCATGATTGCCTGGCCTGTAGTCTGATCCGGAGCATCATCAATCAAAATTTGAATTTGTTTTTCAATATCCATCCGACTTTTTTGATAGTTTCGTGAAAATTACTGACTTTTGTTAGAACGTGCGGAAAACTGTCTATGCTCAGGTGAGATATTGCCTGGGACGAGCACGCTCTAATGACCCCGCTGCTAATGCTTGAGGAAACATCTACAACGCTTGAAGAAGCACTGAATACTGACGTTTTACAGTTGCTACAGCAATTGGCCAGAACCGCTGAAAGAAGCTGTCAGACCGTGGCTGATCGCATCTGTAACGAATCACTTCGTATTTGTACGGAGAGTCAACGCATTCAAGACTCCGGAGATGTAAAAAGTTGGGCATTTAACCTAGCTCACCATCGAGTTGACCAGTGCAGTCGCTATTACAAACTTAGCTCTGAACGGGGGCGTGTCGAGCTGCATAGTACCCTCAGTGCCATTATCTATCGCTATATTTCGGTCCCATACACCCAAACCAGTTATCAGGCCCGCCTTTCCCTAATTGAAGATTTTCTACAAAATTTCTATAGCGAAGCCATCAACGCCTTTCGCCGAGAGAACCAGATGCCAGCGGAGTATCAGCCCCGTACGGCCCTAGAGTTGGCAGAATATATGGCATTTACCGAACGTTACGGTAAACGGCGCATTCCCCTGAGAAGGGGCCGTAGCCAGCAGTTAATTATTTTACGGGCCCAAACCTTTTCTAAACAGCAACCACCAGAAACCGCTGTCGATATTGAGAAAGCCACTGAGGCCGCCAATGACAATGAACAAAGCTGGAAAAATGCCCCTGTCCAACGCCTGCGAGAAGAAATTCTACTGCAATCGGACGTGCAACCGGAAGATAACCTACGGGAACGGGTGGTGGATGAGCTGATGGTCTACCTCAAGGAAAAAAAGCAGGAGGACTGTGCTGATTACTTCAGTTTGCGCCTGATGGATCTGCCCGCCAATGAAATTGAAGAAC
>CALHGI010000342.1 GCA_938029995.1 uncultured cyanobacterium
ATTTTTAGCGTTGACGCTGCTAGGCTATATAGCAACTATTTTGCCGACCCCATGGCCCGTCCAATTATTATTGACTGCGATCCTGGCGTGGACGATGCGATCGCACTGCTTCTCGCCTTTGCCCATCCCACCGCCCTCAACATCCTCGGCATCACCACCGTCGCAGGCAATGTGCCCCTGCACTACACCAGCCAAAACGCGCTCCAGCTGTGTGCCCTCGCCAACCGTAAGGACATTCCCGTCTATGCCGGCTGTCCCCGGCCCCTGCTCCGGCCCCTATTTACCGCCGCCGATATCCATGGAGCCACGGGCTTACAAGGGACTCAGCTACCCCAACCCCAGCAGCCCCTAATGGTGCAACACGCTGTTGCATATTTAATTGAAACCCTGCAACAGGCCCCTGAACCCGTCACCCTCGCCACCCTTGGCCCCTTAACAAACCTGGCCGTTGCCCTGATCCAAGCCCCCCAGATCGCCCACAAAATTGACACCATCGTTGCCATGGGCGGAGCCATCACCCACGGCAACATCACCCCCGCCGCCGAATTCAACATCTACGTCGATCCCCATGCCGCCCAGGTCGTATTCTCCTCCGGTATTCCCCTGCGGCTCATGACCCTCGACACCACCCACCAAGTACTCACCACTCCCCAGCGCCTAGACGCCTTCCGACAGCTCCACACCCCCATCGGTGATGCCGCAGCCGACCTCCTGGCCCACTACGGCACCCCAGATCAAGAACGCTATGGCATGGTGGGAGCCCCCCTCCACGATCCCTGCGTCATCGCTTATTTGCTCAAACCAGAGCTATTTACCTTCCGAGACACCTACACCACCATCGACATCACCAGCCCTGAAAATCTTGGCCGTACGGTGGTTGACTGGTGGGGCCGCACAGATCAACCGCCCAATGCCCAAGTGGCAGAATCTGTAGACGCCGTCGGTCTCTATGGACTGCTGCTGGAGTCTTTCCAGACTGCTTGAGCCCGTTCTTTGAGCAAGTGTGTCACTTTACGGCACAGTTAAACAGCGATTGCTAAAATGCCCCTAGGCGATCCGGTAGAGTAATGCCTTACACCACCCAGCAACTTATCGACATTCTCGATCAAGAACTCAAAGCCGCTTGGCGTGGAGAACGGGTCTTACTTTCCACCGACGATCGTCTGGCCAATCCCGTTGTTTCCAAAGCCATCGGTGCCGATAAACTCAGCAAAGTCTTTGCCTATCAAGACTTTCGCGCCCAAATCCATCAGTACCAGCGGGACCACAATATTTCAGGTCTGGTGTGGCATCCCTGCACCTTCAAAGAGCACACCATTCAACTACCCGAGATTCATCCAGACCTCACCGCTATCCAGGCCGACAAAGTAGCGCTTGCGGCGGCCAAAGCCAGCATTCTTCAATTTTGGGAGGCCTCCATTGACGGCTTGCGCCTTTGGGCTGCCGGACATGAACCGGTTGAGATTGACCCTACCCAAGTCGAAGCCTATATCCAAGAAGCCGAGTGGGCGGACCTCACGGCTACCCGTAGCGAACTCTACCTCGGCCTATGCTGGGGTAACCCAAAAGAGTGCTACTGCGATTGGGCCTATCCAGAATCAGGCTGTCATCGTGTAATTGCCGCCGTCGCTGAACCTAGCGATATTAAGGTATAGACGCGGCCCTAAGCGACACAAAAAAGAGCGGAAGAACCTTGAAGTTCTCCCGCTCTTTTTAACTAGTTGTTGTTGCAACTATTGGCCACTAAGGCTTAGTAGCGGTAGCCACCACCAGAACCGGGCTTGTGAACGATGAAGCTAAGGATTTGGCACTGCTTCACGTTGTCGAAGCCAACTACACGGATGAAGCAGTCGGGGTACTCAGAGCGGCAAGCCTGGACTTCGTCCAAAACTTCGCGGGTGCTCTTAGCATCGAACATGGGAAGCTTCCACAGAGTCCAGTAGTAAGTTGTGGGATCAGAATCCTCATTGAACTCAACAGCAGGGAAATAGCCTTGCTCGAGTACATAGTGGATCTGGCGCTCGATTTGAGCATCAGATAGGGGGGGAAGATAGGATAGCGTTTCGTAACGACGCTCTTTAGGCAGAGTTTTCATAATCTACTCGTCGGTATCGGTTTACAACGGCTGTTAAACAGCACAAAATCTGTCATCACTCGGACAAGGATTCTCCATCACTTGCATCAGCGTTGCTCTTCAACTCTTCAGAACTCATTTGAGTAATGCGTTCCAAATGCTGTTTGCGATGCTCGATATTTGCCTGTTGAATCCCCGTGATTACCATCTCTGGAAGAAATTCAGTAATCTCTTCCGCCAGATGCTGACGAACAGTCATAACCCGTAGGGCTAAATCAGCCTGTTCCTGCATGAGGGAAGCAATAAACGCTTCACCATCCTGCAACTTATCTCGGGAGGCAAACTCGTTGAACCAGTAAGAACGAGGCAAATTAGTCTCGCGTAACTGTCCCATAACTACTCGAACCGCCTGATAGGTTAGATAGCTTGTCAGCGTCTTAGCCGTATCTTTTGCAATTCGCTTGAGGTCCATAGGTCAGCTCAATGCATTTTGTGTGCATTAAAGCAGGTTCAAACAGCTGATGCAGTAACCAAAGCAGCATTTTTAATGACCGTGCCAAGGGTATTGGCAACCGCAAAAATCCTGCTGCCCCAGCTGTAGTGATTAGATAGTGTCCATGGTCTCGAATTCGAACTTGATTTCCTTCCAAAGCTCACAAGCTGCAGCCAGCTCAGGAGACCACTTGCAAGCTTCACGAATGATGTCGCCACCTTCACGGGACAAGTTACGACCTTCGTTACGAGCCTGAACACAAGCTTCAAGTGCAACACGGTTAGCCGTTGCACCAGGTGCGTTACCCCAAGGGTGACCCAGAGTACCACCACCAAACTGAAGCACGGAATCGTCACCAAAGATTTCCACCAGGGCAGGCATGTGCCATACGTGGATACCACCGGAAGCTACGGCCATTACGCCGCCCATAGCTGCCCAGTCTTGAGTGAAGTAGATACCGCGAGACTTGTCTTGCTCAATGTAGTTCTCACGGAGTAGGTCTACGAAACCAAGGGTACCGGCGCGGTCACCCTCAAGCTTACCTACAACAGTACCGGTGTGAATGTGGTCACCACCAGACATCCGCAAGCACTTAGCCAATACGCGGAAGTGAATACCGTGGTTCTTCTGACGGTCGATTACTGCGTGCATTGCGCGGTGAATGTGCAGTAGGACGCCGTTGTCGCGACACCAGTGGGAAAGCGTGGTGTTAGCGGTGAAACCAGCGGTTAAGAAGTCATGCATGACGATGGGCTGGTCGAGTTCCTTGGCGTACTCGGCCCGCTTGATCATCTCTTCACAGGTGGAAGCGGTTACGTTCAGGTAGTGACCCTTGATTTCGCCAGTTTCTGCCTGGGCCTTAGTAATGGCATCAGCACAGAACAAGAAGCGATCACGCCAGCGCTGGAAGGGCTGAGAGTTAATGTTCTCGTCATCCTTAGTGAAGTCAAGACCACCACGTAGGCACTCATAAACCGCACGGCCATAGTTCTTAGCAGATAGACCGAGCTTAGGCTTAATGGTGCAACCCAACATGGGACGGCCATACTTGTTAAGCTTGTCGCGCTCAACCTGAATACCGTGGGGAGGACCTTGGAATGTCTTGAGGTAAGCAACGGGAATGCGAAGGTCCTCTAGACGTAGGGCACGTAGGGCCTTGAAACCGAATACGTTACCAACCAAGGATGTCAGTAGGTTGGTTACAGAACCCTCTTCAAATAGATCGAGGGGATAAGCAACGTAGCAAATGTATTGATTGTCTTCGCCGGGAACGGGCTCAATGTCATAGCAACGACCCTTGTACCGATCCATATCGGTTAAGAGGTCGGTCCATACAGTGGTCCATGTACCTGTAGAAGACTCTGCTGCAACAGCTGCTGCGCACTCTTCTGGGGGAACCCCAGGCTGAGGCGTCATCCGGAAAGCGGCCAAGATATCTGTATCTTTTGGCGTGTAGTCCGGTGTGTAATAGGTCAGCTTGTAATCTTGTACACCAGCTTTGTAACCAGCCTTCGACTGCGTCGACGTCTGAGAGTAAGACATATCTCCCTTCCTGTGAATCAAACTAGATGGCTTAGAACTGTCGCAACACCTAGGAAGGGAAGACCAACGAATGCCTAGTACCTTCCTAGGTGGCTAAGTTCAAAAAATGGTATCGAGCAGCAAAAACTGCTAGACAGCCAAATTGACTGTTCTCCTTATTTCCTAGGCAGTTAGCTACTGCCTAATGCTTTAAGAATACTATCAGCGATCTGATAAGTTGAATTTAGGAAGTTCTGTATAGATTCATAACTTTTGTTTATGAATCTACGTGGAATACCATTAAGTTTTCGAAATATGAGCCCAGTTATACAGCGCGTAGGGATTTGCTGCTTAGCTAGACATCTATAAGCATCTTTGTGCCAAAAATACTATCCCATGAGGGTTGAGAAAGTCTTTTCTCTTTTAATAGAGTTTTTAGATTTACTAATGAATGGCAGGGGGGCTGGGGTTGATTTAGATTGACACAGGTGCATGGGCACGCTATCAAAGGCATCAAGCTACTTGTTGGCCGATGGCTCGGGCGCAATGGTGTGGGCTAACTCGTAGACTCGGTTATGGCCAAGTTAAAGTCTGTAGGTTCTCTGCGGAGTCTCTGCAGGTTTGGACGTGGATCAGGTTTTATATCTCGTAGACTCTCTGGAGACGTTGCTGTGATTTCTGCCAAGCAATTAATTCAACTAGCGGTGGGGGCGACACTGTTGGGCAGTGTCGCTGCTTCGGTTGGTGCTCAAGAATCGGACAGGACTCCTATCTATACTGATCCACCGCCAAGGGTTGAACCTTTGCCGTCGGATCGGCCCTTTCGGCGCAGTCCTCTGGTCACTGACTTTCAGGTGGGGGCGCTGCAGTCCGACTATACCGGCAGTCTTTGGGTGGGGTCCCACCAGGGGTTGGCCCGGATTAATCCGGCAACGGGGGTGATTCAGTCTCGGGTAAACGTTCCCAATCGGTTTATTGATGCCATGGCCCAGGACCGGGTGGGTCGGGTTTGGCTAGGCACCTACAACGGTCTGGTGCGGGTGGACCCTCGCATCAATCAGATTACGGCGCAAAATTTCCGCCTACCGTCCAATCGCGTGTTGGACATGGTGATTGATGGTCGTGGTTTTTTGTGGGTGGGTACCGATCAAGGCTTGGCGTTGATTAGTCCCGATCGGGGGCTGTTGATGACCACCTTGCAAGATCTGCCGGGGATTAGTGCCAATGCCTTGACGGTGGATCAGGCTGGCCAGCTCTGGGTGGGTACCTTGACGGGCTTAGTGCGGGTGGATACGGCGACGGCGTTTATTCTCAATCGGGTGACGAGTATCCCGGGCAGATCGGTGCAGACCATCGCGACGGGTCCCCAGGGGCAGCTTTGGGTGGGCACTGCCCAGGGGCTATTTGTGTTTGACCCAGAGACGGGGGCATTGCTCCGTTCTGTGACCGAAATGCGTGGCAAAAGTGTCACGTCCATTGATTTTGCGAAAACCCAAAGTTTGTGGGTTGGCACAGAGAACGGGTTGTTTAAGTTGAATCCTTACAATGGGGCCATTGTTAGTCGAGTGCCTAATTTACCGTCGGCCCACGTCCTTTCTTTGGCAACGGATGTGAGTGATAAACTCTGGGTTGGAACGACGGAGGGCTTGGCCTGGGTAAGTTTGACCACGGGGCGGGCGAATGTCCATGAAGCCTTTAGGCGTCAGCAGGCGTCGACCGACGACGTGGAGGGAGCGGCCGATGGGGTTATCCAATAGCTAACTCATCGATTCTGATGTCCCATGTAGTCCCATACATTGGGATGCATCTGTGGGATGCACCTGAAGACAGTTTAGGTGTAACCCTTGGGGACCAGAGGTGGTTTGGCCGCTGGTGAAAAAGTGACTACGGTGTAATCAGCTATGACCGTTACGGTTTCTCAGATTCTCCATTGGAAGCAGGAGGGGCGAGCCATTGCGGCACTCACGGCTTGGGACTATCTTTCGGCCCAGCTGGTGGATGCGGCGGGGGTGGATATTGCGTTGGTGGGTGACTCGTTGGCTATGACGGTGTTGGGCTATGACACCACGGTCCCCCTGACGTTAGATGAGATTATGCACCATGCGAAGGCGGTACGTCGTGGCTTGACGAAGGCTTTGATGGTGGTGGATTTACCATTTCTGAGTTACCAGGTGAGTCCTGAGCAGGCCCTGGCCAATGCGGGCAAGGTGATGAAAGAAACGGGGGCCCAGGCGGTGAAATTGGAGGGTGGTCAGCCTGCGATGGCGGCTACGGTCTCTAGTTTGACCCAGGTGGGTATTCCGGTCATGGGCCATGTGGGGCTGACGCCCCAGTCGGTGCATCAGTTTGGGGGGTTTCGTAAGCAGGGTAAAACCTCTGAGGAGGCCGAGCGGATTTTGCAGGAAGCTCAGGCTTTGGAGCGGGCAGGGGCATTTGCGGTGGTGTTAGAACATATCCCGGCTGATGTGGCCAAGTCCATTACCCAGGTCTTGGGGATTCCCTCCATTGGCATTGGGGCGGGCCCCCACTGTGATGGCCAGGTGCTGGTGACTTCAGATTTGTGGGGGTTATCGGCTTGGCAGCCACCGTTTGCGAAGCCCCTGGTGGATCTGCGATCGCAAGCCATCCAGGCGGCCCAGCAATTTTGTGACCAAGTCCGCCAAACCGACTAACTCCAGTCTGTTTGCAGCGGAGTTCACAAATACGGCTAAGCTGGCAATGGAACCCGGTCTGACATTGTGCAGTCA
This sequence comes from uncultured cyanobacterium, assembly GCA_938029995.1. Taxonomy (GTDB): domain Bacteria; phylum Cyanobacteriota; class Cyanobacteriia; order Phormidesmidales; family Phormidesmidaceae; genus Leptothoe. The sequence continues at coordinate 6,836 of CALHGI010000342.1, forward strand.
ACCTTCAAGATTCCCATTCGTCTCCAGACCTCAGAAATCTTGGGCGAATCTCTTATATAAGTAACTTCTAAACTGACTGATTTATGGCTAAGCTATCCGCTGAACTTCAGCGCTATTTTTTAGATGCTCCATCCGTCACCCCCACGTCCCACGAAACGGCTGCCGCTGGAGTGGCTACACCGGGTAGCGACGATGTCACATTAAAAGAGCTTCTCACCCTGGGGGGGGAGCGCACGTTTGGCTTTTTGTTTGTTTTGCTATCTTTGCCGTCGGCATTGCCCGTGCCAGCACCGGGTTATTCCATTCCCTTTGGCATTGTGATGTTGCTGCTGGCGTTACAGCTGATTGTGGGGCGGGCCCAGCCCTGGCTTCCCATGAGCTGGTTGGATAAGGGGTTTGCCCGCACCAAGGTGGCGGGATTTATTACGAAGGGGTTGCCCTGGTTACAAAAAATTGAAGCCGTATCGCGGCCCCGGCTAGCCATTATTTGCACGAGCCCGGTGGGGCGGTTGGTGTTAGGACTTGCGATCGCACTCATGTCGATCTGCATGATGATTCCGATTCCTGGTACCAATACCTTGCCCGCCATCGGCATCTTCGTCATTGGGTTTGGGCTTTTAGACGACGATGGAGCCATTAGCCTCGCAGGACTCACCCTTTGTACCCTCGCCGTGGGTCTAGTGGCGTCGGTCGTTTTCCTTGGCGCTGAAGTGGTGGACCAAGGTAAAGACTGGGTAAAAGACCTGATTTTCTAGGATTACTGTTTGGTTAGGGCCTCGGTTAGCTGAGCGAGCTGGGTAGTTTTTCTACATCAGCTCCGGAAACTCATAGATCACCACCCCCGAGTCGGGACGGTTAGAAATGTCAGCATAGCCAGACTTCACCATGGCCGTCAGCTCTGCCTCAATCGTCTCAAACGACTGGCCTGTTTCCATCACCGCTTGGGTGACCGTAATCTGACCCTCGTGGAGTTTGGCCAGTCGCAGCAGCTGCACCATTAAAGTATCTTTGGTGCTAACTTCAGCCGCCACCACTGGCTGCATCTCCAAGGTAGAGGGCCGATCACCAAAGATTTGGCGATATCTTTGCTCAGCCATATCGGGAATGAGAAATAGATCGATTAACTGGCCAAACCCAAACAGCCCAAAGGTGCAAAACCACAGCAGTCCCGAGGCAATTTTGCCGTTGTACAGTCGGTGTAAGCCGCCGATGCCAAATAGCCAGCCCAGCCAGAGCAGGTAGCTAGTGGTTTGACGGGCTTGAACTTTTTGGGGCACGATGGCAGACATGACTCAACCGGGTGAAGGGCTACACCACATCCAAGTTGACCCCGTTCGCTTTCCTGGGAACAACGACCGGTCTGAACGTGGACAAGGTTTGATTATCCCTAGCTTACAAAAACCAAACTAGGACCGTCCATAAAGATATGGTCGGGGTGACCGAACAAAACCTACTCACCCCTGAGCCTTTGCCATAGTTCCTGGGCTCCGTCCTCACTCATGTTCAACCGTTCACGGGAGTGTTCCCAAAATCGTTCCCACCAGTCATCGGGTTCGGTGTGGTCACCGTCATACTCAGTGGGGCGACCTTGGCGACCGTCTACCACCAGGCTGCCGACATAGTCAGCATCGTCGTAGACCTTTTGAATTTGGGCGTGGATTTCCCGCATGTCATCAGCCGACACCACGCCGTTGCTAGTGGCCTTATAGAACTGCACCGTAACGCGGATGGGGAAATCGGGGTCCCGCTCAATATCTAAATTATCAATCTCCGTGAACGGGCCTTCCACGGCCCCATGGCCAATGACAGCAGCTTCCACATTGCTACTCTGGCCAACTTTAAATTCTGCTGATTCTTCCATGGGCATGGCGTCCGCTACGGCCATGGGCGATGGAGGTAAAAACGCCTGCTTTTGTTTCAGAGGTACCTGGATCAACATCACCATGTTCAGTCCGGCGTCTGTGTCTTCAGACGTAATGGGACGCTCTCCCGAGGGTAATGGCTCGTCCCCATTTGGTTCAGTTTTAAAATCGCTCAGTCGCTGACCGGTTAAGCTAGTGCGTTCACCATTTTGGTTAAAGAAGAGGCGCTGCCCCCAGGTGTGGCCAGCATCAAACCCGTCCCGCTGGTTGTCAATGATGGTGGCGCTGGTGCCTTCGCGGGTGACTAGCAGGGTGAGGACGGCAGGGTCCCCAGGATAGGATTGGTAGTTAAAGAGGACGGGGTTAAAGGTGGCTTCATCGCCAGCAGGAATCGGTAAAAATGCGGCCTGGGCACTGACTAACACATGGCTATCGCGTTCAGCCAACAACGATTTTTCTCTTCCAGTCCAAGAGTCGGGTTCACTGAGGTAGCTGCGCAGGTCGCCAAGAACATTTTCTAAGGAGACTTGTGCTAAGTCATCTCCTTTTTCGTTCCCGGTGAGGAGATAAACCTGATCCATAGGCACATCGCCCGTCAGGTCGGAAAAGTTGGGATGGCGAATCACGGGCATTAAATGGAGAGAGTATTCGCCCGTATCAGGATCTTGTTGTTGGACCTGAATGGTCATGTCGCTGATGTTGGGGCCGACGGCAGAGTTGTCGTAGCGACCGGTATCTTCCCAGGTAACATCGACAATATCCAGGCCCCAGCGGTCAGCCAGGGTTTGGCTGCTTTGGTCATGGAGCATGGACCGGGTGCGGTCGATTACCTGGCGGTAGTCTTGAAACTGTTGGCGGCGGACAATCCGAGGAGTTTCTGGGGCGGCGGCTGGTGCTGCATCGGCGGGTATGGATGGCGAAGTTTCGGGTGCT
>CALHGI010000343.1 GCA_938029995.1 uncultured cyanobacterium
CCCCATGCCCCACCATGGCCGCAACCCATACAACTTGCCAGCCTGCACAAATTCATGGGGAATGGCAAATTCGTCACCCTTGCCAAGACGATCCGTAGTGACCGTATCGTCACGAATAGGCACAACGACTTCTTCCTGGCATACTTCCACGCAATGGCTACTGTTCAGTTCTGTGATCAGCGTAGCGAGCTGATCGCGATCTAAATAGCTAGGCTCAAACCCAAATTCCTCAAGCCTTCTGGCTAAATCGGCCAGTCATGTCCGTGCTAAATCTACATCCTCTCGGGACTCAGCTTGGTGTAACCGTCCTAATATGTAGGTATCAATATTCTTAGTAACTTGATTCAGATCAAAGCGCAAAGCAAAGGTGATGCCCCCTTCACTACGCCACAGCCCAGAAATAAACTGAGTCCAACGGGACGCATATTCCCGGATTCTGTCTGAAGGTTCTTTCCCCAGTAGGGTGTGATCAAGTAAAAAATCTGGCAAAAATGGAATCTTTACCCCAAACAGGAAGCCCTGATAGTCGTATGGCCTTAGTTTTAGATTGAGTAAATGATAATCCGCTGGTAGTAGGCTCATGAAGTGCTTGGTAGAAGAACGTGCCTGACTCTTGGATATTGCCTTTTTATGACAAATTATCCTGTTTGAATCCCTGTACTTCCACCTACTGCCAGGTATCCTGCTGACCAGGATAAAAATAACTACCTGTTACATGTTTTGGACATCTCAAATGGGCTGTAATCACATAACCTCGTTAAAAAGTACACATTTGGGTACCATCTTGAATGGATCACCCCTACTTACTGCCCAGTGCTTTTCCAGGAGTGTTTTCGCTCGGTTTTGGTTATGTCCGTCGTCTCCTGGGTCTTGATGTTTATGCAGTCCCCTGAGTCTGCAGTAAGCTAATAGAAGCAATCTATAGCCCACAACTATGATCGCATCAGCTCCCGTCACCATCCCAATTCGTGCCCTAAGGCTATCCCCCGGTAGTCACCTGCTGATCGAAAATGTCTCCTGGGCCCAGTACGATGCCCTGTTAACTGAACTGGGCGAAGAACGGGTGAGCCCTCGCATCAACTACTGCCACAATACCTTAGAGCTTATGGCTCCCCTGCCAATCCATGAACGGCCCAATCGACTGATTGCCGATATCGTTAAAGCCTTGTTAGACAGCCAGGACAGGGACTGGGAAGACTTTGGCTCCACCACATTTCGTAAAGCCCAAGCAGCAGGCTTAGAACCCGATACCTGTTTTTACATTAAAAATGCTGAACACATGAGAACCTGCGTGCGGTTTGACCCAGAGCAAGATCCGCCTCCAGACCTGGCCATTGAATCCGATGTCACATCAAAGACCACGTTGGACACCTATCGTTTACTTAAGGTACCTGAAGTGTGGATTTACACCAGGGGCGTGCTGGAGATCTATATTCTGCAAGGTGATGATTATGGGCTGTCAGACAAAAGCGTTACTTTCCCATCCCTAACGCTGAAAGAAATGATTCCTGATCTGTTGCAACAAGCTAAGCAAATGGGTTCTCGCAAAATGCTAAAGCAGCTTCGGATCGATATGGCTCAATAGGGTGGCAGCGTTAGAGGAGATTCAGTAATGGATAAGCTCTAACCCAGCATCAAAATGCGATCAAGCAAATCTTGACCGAGCATGCTGACACGTCTCCATCCACCGATACTGTTCAGAACCAGCTTATTTTTGATGACGAAAGGGGCCACTATCAGCTAGCCTACGTTGGTTGGCAGGGCAAAAAAAGAGTCTTTGGCCCAGTTATGTACTTTGATATTCAAGACGATAAAATTTGGATTTAATATAATGGTACTGAAGATGCCGTAGTCCAGCGTTTAGCGACCCTAGGGTCTTGGGTTCCATCAGAATTTAAGTGCCAGTTTACCCCCTACTCAGTGAGGTAGTTTGCACAAGCTAAACAAATAGGTTCTCGCAAAATGTGAAAGCAGCTGAGCACTGATATTAGGGAGAATAGAATATCTGGCTGAGCGAAGTCGAAGCCAGCGGAAAATCTTAACCAGCCCGGCTATTTCCGTTGGAAACGCTGTGCTAACGACTTCGCTCAGCCCTCAGATAGCATCTTGCTGGCCTGCCCGTCCCACTAACGGGGTTGGAGCCAGTAGCGCTTTGCCCCTGGGGACGCTTATGCCATGGGCCGTGGTGCAATCGTTGAAAAAAGCATGCTGGAAATGTTACGGAAGGGCCATAACTAACCTTAGGGGCGCTAGGATCTCGTTGGTTCGTCCAATACAGATGCTATCAAGTCGACCGACCAGTCATGTTGGATCGCTGTAAACGGTATGTACTTCAAAAGTCTGGCCAACTTCCCCTCAATGTTGTTTTAACGGCCCTATTTGTCTTTCAGACCGTGGCGGCTGTAGGCCTCACCGGCTGGTTGTCGCTGCGTAATGGTCGTAGAAATGTTGATCGCCTCGCCATTGAGCTTAGCGATCAGGTGGTTGCCCGCATCCAAAACCAGGTGCTGAACTATTTGGATTGGCCCTATCGGCTCAATCAGGTCTTTGAAGGTGCGATCGCAAGCCAGACCCTTAACCCCAACAATCCCCAGGCCCTCCAAACCTTCTTTTGGCACCAAATTAAACGGGCCCAGCCAGGCACCACCCTGCTCTATGGCAACCCTTTAGCGGAAGTCATCGGCATCCATAAAACCTTCGACCACCAGTACCTGTTGGTGCAACAAACCGCAGCCACTAACTTTGACTGGAATGTCTACGGCATCGACGAATTTGGACAGCCCACCACGGTTGTCGACAGTATTGCGCGTTCCCATCAACGCTACCGCCCTTGGTACATAGCGGCCCAACAAAACCAGGTACCCACCTGGAGCCCTATTTTCCAAGCCCAGTTTGTCCCCGGTTTGGTGATCACAGCGGCCCATCCCTTGTTTCAGCCCGATGGAACCCTGGGGGGCGTGCTGGGGGTCAAAATTACCCTGGCCCAACTCACCAAATTTTTGCAGGCGCTCACCATTAGCGACTCTGGGCAAGCCTTTATTATTGAACGCTCAGGGCAGCTGGTGGCCACCTCCGGACAGCAAAAGCAGCTGCTGGCCATGGGCACCAGCCAACAACGGGTGAGCGCCAGTGACAGCAGCGATCAGTTAATTCAAGATGCTGCCTACCATCTGTTGGAACATTTTGGCTCCTTTGACAACATTGACCAAAAAGAGAACCTAGCCATCTCCCATGGCGATCATCACCACCTGATTGAAGTGGCCCCTTTGGCCGATGGCCGTGGGTTAGATTGGCTGGTGGTGGTGGTCATTCCAGAGGCGGACTTTACCCAAGAAATTCGGGCCAATACTCGCAGAACCGTGGTGCTCTGTGTGGTTGCCCTGCTGCTGAGTTTACTGTTGGGCATTTTAGCCAGTGGCTGGATTAGCCGCACCAAACAACAACTGGCCGATGCCAATCAACTGTTGACCACCCAGCTGATGGCCACCTTGGAGGCTACCGCTGAGGGGATTGTATCCCACACCCAGTCGGGGGAAATTTTGGCCTACAACCAGAAATTTATGAAAATGTGGAATATTCCTGAGTCTTTTTTGGCCCCTGGTAGTATTCCCCAGGACCGTTGGCAGTGGATGGCGGATCAAACCCCAGAACCGGATGTGTTTATGGCTAGGGTTTTAAACCTGTGGCAGGAGGCTCCAGCTGCGGATGCGCTGGAGCTAGTGGAGCTGAAGAATGGGCGCATTTTTGAATGCTACACCCAGCCCCAACGGATTTGCGATCTCATCATCGGTCGCATTTGGACCTATCGGGATGTGACCGACAGTCAACGGGCGGCCGCCCAACTAGCAGACCTGAACCAAGAGCTAGAGCGTTTGGCCCATCTAGATGGACTTACCCAAGTTGCCAACCGTCGTTACCTCGATAGTTACTTCATCCATGAATGGCAACGCATGGCCCGAGAGCAACAACCCCTATGCCTAATTTTGTTCGATGTGGATTGTTTTAAAGCCTACAACGATCACTATGGCCACCCAGCCGGAGATCAATGCCTAGTCCAAATCGCCCAAGCTGCCAAAACAATTATTAAGCGGCCTGCCGATTTAGTCGCGCGTTACGGGGGTGAAGAATTTGCCATTGTGTTGCCAAATACGACACAACAAGGCGCCATTGAAATTGCCCAGCATCTACAAAGGGCGATCCAGCAGTTGAAGATTGTCCATAGCCAGTCAGCGGTGAATCCATTGCTGACTATTAGTCTGGGGATAGCCTGTCAAATTCCTGTCCCTGGCACCGAGTCCGAACAGCTACTGGAGCAGGCTGATCAAGCCCTATATCGAGCTAAACGACAAGGGCGCAATCGTTACTGTAGTTATGAACCATAGGTTAAGTCTTCATCCCCCATGGATGCCTGAATACCCAAAGTGCCCTGGGGAAAACGGCAGGGCTGATCTGGCTGGGGTAGCACGGTACGGCATGAGCAAAGCCCTAGGGTTTGCAACTGTGCTTGGACGCTGTGATCATTTCAGTACTCTAAATTTTACCGGGGCTGACCGGGAGGTTGTTGCCGGTTGATCCCCATGCAACAACGTATAAAAGCAAGGAATCACAAACAGCGTCAACACCGTCGCCAACGACAATCCCCAAAAAATCACCACCCCCAACGGCTGCAAAAATTCTGACCCCTCCCCCAGCCCCAATGCCAACGGCAACATGCCCAAAACTGTTGTTACCGTGGTCATGAGAATGGGTCTTAATCGTTGAGGGGCTGCTTTAACCATGGCCAACCTGCGACTACAGCCTTCAGTGGCATAAATCTGGTTCGCCAACTCCACCAAAATAATCGCATTGTTCACCACAATGCCCACTAGCAGTACCGCCCCCACAACGACGGTGGCCCCAATCGCCGTTTCGGTGACATAGAGTCCCAAAATCCCCCCCGCCAACGCCAGGGGAACCGTTAGCATAATCACCAACGGATCAATCAGGGAGTTATATTGCACCGCCAGGACCGTAAATACTAAAAATACGGCGAGGCCGCCCAATAGGCCCAACCCCTGTTGAATCGCGGCATTACTCTGGGCACTAAAGCTCGGCAGCCGTGTGACCCCAGCCGGTAAGGTCACCGTCTCCATGATCCGATCCACCTCCTCCAGCGCATCCCCCAGGTTGGCCTCCTCCGCTAAACGACCTTCAATGATAAACACCTGCCGCTGATCAATCCGTTGGATCTCCCCAGGGGAACGACCATTGGCAATGGTGGCCACATCCCCCAGCCGCACCCGTTGATTACTGCTCAGCAAGGGCAGCTGACCCAGCTGTGACGGATTTTGCACCAAACTATCGGGCGTCTGCACCCGCACATCCACCAGCCGGTCTCCCCGCTGTAGCTGGGTGGGCACCGTCCCCGACAAAATGGTGGCCACCGTGCGACCAATGTCCGTTGCCGAAAGTCCCGCATCCGCCGCCCGTTCCCAATCGGGTCGAATTTGGATTTCTGGCTGGGGTGGGTCTGCATCTGGCAAATAGCTAGCCAGGGTGGCCTGGTCTGCCAAGGCATCTAACACCTGCTCCCCAGCCTGGTCTAACAGGTCCAAATCGCTGCTTTGTAAAACAATATCCACATCACTCCGCACAGGGGAGTTACTTAAAATTAAACCCCTCACGGAGCCGGGGGCTACGCGCATGCGAGTTTTGACTAAATTTAGCTGCCTGAGGGCTTTGTTCATCCGTTCCGTAAAGGCTTCCACATCGGTGCCAGGCTTGAGGGTGAGGGTGCTGGACCCGCGTAGGGCATTGTCGATGCTGATGCTACCAAAGAGAAATCCACCGGATGTGGTGAACACATAGTCAGTTTCGGGCTGGTCGATGAGTATCTGGTCCACCGCCGCCATGACCTGACGGTTTTCATCTAGGGTGGTGCCGGGGGGCAGGCTGACCCACACCCTCGCTTGGCCATTGCTAATGCTGGGCAAAATCTCTTGGGGAATGTGTTGCACCATGGCCCAGCTACCGCCACCAAAAATGAGTATGGCTGCGGTGATGACCACCACCCGCCGTCGTAATACCCAGCTGAGGCTTTTGCCATAGCGCCGGGTCAACTGTTGCAGCCCTTGGCCAAACCAGCGAAGAGGCCAGAATTGGTGAATGCCACTGGAGGTTTGGACCGCTAATAGGCGGGCGGCTAGGGTGGGGACCACCGTGAGGGCCACCATTAACGATGCCGCCACAGCCAAGCTAATGGTGACCACCAGCTCACTAAAGAGGAGAGAGATAAAACCCCCCATGAGCAAAAAGGGTAACACCGCCACCAAATTTGTCGTTGTTGAGGCCACGACCGCCGATTCTAATTCCTGGCTGCTGATTTCTGCTTGGCGAATGGCCGGTTTTGAGCTACGTGCTACACCTTCGGTAATGTTTTCTAGCATAACGATGGCGTTATCTACCACAATGCCCACACCGAGGGCTAACCCCCCCAAGCTAAATACATTGAGGGATAGGCCAAAGAGGCTAGAGAGGAGGAGGGTGACTAGGCTGGCTAGGGGAATGGCTAGGACAATAATGAATGTTTGCCGCAGGGAGCCGAGGAACAGTAGCACCGCCACGGCCGCTAGGCAGGTTCCGGTGAGGCCAGCGGTGGCGACATTGCGAATGGCATTTTGAATAAATATGGATTCATCTAGGGTGACGTTAAGGACCAGGTCTGGGGGGACTAGGCCCGATGTTTTCAGTTGTTCCAGGCGCTGTTTAACGCCATTGACCACGGCAATGGTGTTGGCCGTCGGCTGTTTTTGCACACTAATTTTGACCGCCGACTCACCATTGAGGCTGACGAAAATGCGCTGATCTTCAGTGCCATCTAGCACTTCGGCAAAGTCTCGCAGGTACACCTGCTGATTGCCCACTTCGAAGATCAGATTACGCATCTCTTCAGCATTTTGAAATTGTCCGTTTACCCTGGTGAGGGGTTCGTTGTTTAACCCTTTAATCCGTCCCCCGGCGGTGTCTTGATTGCGGTCGGTTAGGGCATTGAGCACATCGGTAATGCCTAGGCCCAGGGCCTGCATCCGGGGTGGGTCCAAGTTTACCTGAATTTCTTCCTGGGCCCCGCCAGAGACATCGACGCTGGCCACCCCCGCCACCGTATTCAGCTCCCGTGCCAGTTCTTCGTCTGCAAAGATCCGCAACTCCATGCCCCGGAGACTGGCGGAGGTGAGGGCCATTTCATATACCGGCAGCTGGGACGGATCAAATTTAAATAGTCGCGGTTGTTCAATGCTGTCGGGTAACCGATTGCGTGCCCGGTTGAGGGTGGCGGTGGCGTCGTTTAGGGCCTGGTCAATGTCTCCCCCCGGTTCAAAGTAAAGGTCTACACTGACCCTCCCCTCCCGGGTTTTAGAGATTACTTGCACCACCCCTTCGGTGGCGGCCAGGGCTTGTTCTAGGGGGCGGGTGACTTCGTCAACGGCGACTTCTGGGGAGACTCCGGGGGTATCGGCCCGGACGCCAATGCGGGGGTAGGTGATGGAGGGCAGGAGATCGATGGGCAGCTGGGCGGTGAAGAAGAGCCCTAGGATAACGACGGCCACGGAGAGCATGAGGGTGGCAATGTGGCGACGAATGGCGAGGGTGCTCAGACTCGGGCGAGGGTTCATGGTGGTGTTAGTTCTCCCCTGTTTGAAGGGAGGCTAGGGGAGAGGCCCCATGGGCTGGGTAGGTGTCCCCATATCTGCTGGCTGGAACAGGGGGGAGGTTGGGTGCAGGGATGTTTGTTGTGGTCGTGGGCGATGTTCCCATGGCCTATTCCCCACTGTCTTCGGATAAAATACTGGATCGTACGGTTTGTCCGTCTTTTAGGGGTTTATCGCTTTGCACGACAAAGGATTCATTTTGTTCTAATCCGGAGAGAATCTCTACCTGTCCCTGGTGCTGTTGACCTACGTTGACCGGACGGGCCGCTACGGTAGTGTTTCCATTGTTTTGTTCAAGGATGAAAATTGTATTGTTGTCTGTGCCATGGTTGAGGGCACTGGCTGGAATAACAATGGGGTTATCCCCGGGCGGGGCAAAGTTTACCCTGGCTAATAGACCGCTACCAATGCGGCCATTGGGGTTGGCCATACTGATTTCTAGGGTGACTAGGGTGGCATTGGCCACGGGGGAAATGCGGGTAATGCTGCCGGTGAGGGTGTCCATGTTGGGGAAGGCGTCGAGGCGGATCTGGGCCGGTTGCCCGATGGTCAGCTGCTCCAGGTCTAGGTCCGAGACTTGGACGGCCACTTTGAGGGTGTTTAAGTCGCCGAGTTCTAGTAAGGTGGCCCCCACTGGCACATAGTCTCCGGGGTCTACTAAGCGGGTTAGGACCGTGGCGGGGCGTTGTGCTTTGAGATTGACCCAGGCGAGTTGTTCCTGGGCTTCGTCAACGAGGGCGGCTTGGGCGTTGACTCGGCCAGCGGCGGCGGCGATGACTTGTTGTCTGGCGTCGATTTGGGCCTGGGCAGATTTGACGGTTTGTTCTGCATTGATTAGGGCGAGTTCTGCTGACTCGGCGGCTTGTTGGGAAATGGCGCCCTGGTTGGCGAGGGTGCGCAGGCGGTTGGCGTCGATTTGGGCCTGGTCTCGGGTGGCGGTGGCTTGGGCTGCGACGGCTTGGGCATCTGCGATCGCAACCTCAGTTTCCGCCACTTCTGACTGCCGCACCGATAGCTCCGCCTGGGCTTCATTCACGCGGGCCGTCAGCAGCCCACCATCGATGCGGGCCAAGAGTTGTCCCTGCTGCACCCCGTCCCCCACATCCACCGCCATTTCCACCACGACCCCAGCTGTTTGGGCCCGCAGGGCCACCTGGTGCTCGGGTTGGGTGGTGCCCGTGTACTCCAGCGCGGCGGTCAGGGTCCCGGTTTTGGCCCGTGCGGTTTCGACCGCCACCGGTTGGTCCCCCTCTCCAGACCGTTCTGGACGACCGGTTTGAGCTTCACTCGGGGCCCATAGGCCACAGCTGGGCAGCAGCAGTAGCAATCCCCAACCCATGGTGAAACCTATGGCCCGTTTCAAGTTGGGCTGACGTCCTTTACTCCAAGTGATCATAGTTATCCCGGTAAGGCCAATTGCTGGTACTTATCCATCCATTGTAAGTACCGATGGGATGGCGTTTCGTATCCTAAGACGCATGTTTGATGGGGCGGGCTGAGGGGGCTGGATGTGCCCCCCTAAACAAGACTCAACCGCCTACTGGTGTGAAAATCCCCTATGGTAGGTGGCTTGGCATGAGGGGAATTTTCCGAGGGAACTATGCATTTAGGCTTCGATACGGCGGGACTGTTGTTGGCGGTGGCCATGGTGGCCGGTTGTGTGGATACCATGGCCGGTGGCGGTGGTCTAATTGTCTTACCCACGCTGCTCATGGTGGGCGTCCCTCCCGCTGCGGCTCTAGCGACCAATAAGCTCCAGGGCAGTGGGGGCACCTTCGTGGCATCGCTCTATTTTCTCCGCCATCGCATTGTGGGCTTACGGGCCATTCAGCTAACGGTTGTGATGACCTTGGTGGGGGCGGTGGTGGGCGTATGGCTGGTGTTGCAGATCAAAAGCACCGTATTGCAGGCCGTTATTCCTTTCCTATTAATGGGCATGGGGGCCTACTTTGCCCTCTCACCCCGGCTGGGGGCCACCGACCAAATGCAGCGTATGGGCCATGCCGCCTTTTCTCGATGGATGGCCCCACTGCTGGGGTTTTATGATGGTTTTTTTGGCCCCGGCACAGGCCTGTTTATGACCCTGGCGTTGGTGAGTTTGCGGGGCTATAACCTCACTAAAGCAACGGCCCACACCAAAATTCTCAATTGCACCAGTAACGTATCATCGCTGCTGTACTTTTTAGCCTTTGGCGAAGTGTATTGGCAGGTGGGGGGCATTATGCTGGTGGGTCAGGTGATTGGCTCCTCCATTGGGGCCAGAATTGTTTTAGCGAAGGGGGCTGCCCTGATCCGTCCGGTGGTAGCGATGGTGTGTTTTCTGATGGCCATCAAGTTGTTGTTGGATACCTTCGGCTAGGAACCCTTGGAGGCCCAATCCTAACCCTTGATCTGCAACGAGTACTAGCCCCCTAAATACTCATGCAAGACCTCACAGGCTCCATCTTCAACACCGTCATAAATGGAGGGGGTGGGAGAAAAGGGGGGCGTTGGCCCTTCAGCAATGCCTAGATGATCGTGAAGAATCGTCAAAATTGCCTCAGATAGGGAGGTAATGGCATGCTCCTGCTGATATGGACGGAGTTTATCTAATAATTCCGCTGACAGTAGGACCGTAGCTGGTTTTTTTGCGGTTGACATAGCGTCAGAAATAGCAGTACTTTCCCCAGGATATAAGCATGGGGAAAGCCTAAACGACAGCCAGAATAACTCTTTACGCCCCGGAGACCGGGAGCTTTCAGCCTAAGGCTACCGGCCCTTGACTGCCCCATGTTCTCTCCATTCCATGGGGCCAAAATATATCTTTGTTGGAATGGCTGTTGTTTTCATCCTGTCTGTGTGCCTGTGCCGTATGGTAAAGGTTTCTGAACATTTTAGTCAGCGGAGTTCCTGATTTTTGTCCGCTATCTGGCTTGATAAAAACCTCTTATGGGTTTGTTTCTGGGGGCTTAGTCTTCTTTGATTGCAAGGGTTTTCAGGGTTGTTGTGTTTTAAAATTTAAAAAATATGTTGTCAACACAATATCTCAGAGCAAATTTCATACTTTACGATTTAGGTAGACTTACTTAAGTTATCTACCTTTACTGTCTCTCCACGGAACTCCTATGGTTCTAACGCAGCGCAGACCAACTCTTCTTCGGCGTTCGATCGTTATTAGCCTCGCGTTAATCCTGGCTTTGAGCGCATATCCCCATGCAGCCACGGCAACGACCCTCGCCATTGCGCCCGTCCAAATATCCGCTGCCAGCGTGGGTAAGGATGTGCGGGATGTCGTTAAGCAAACCCAAGCTCTAAAAATTGATGGCAGTCAATTGATGGAGCCCATCAATCAGGCGCTCAAGGAAAGTTTTGAGCAAGCGTATCCAGGCACAGATGTGACCATTGGGACCAATGGTACTGAGCCAGCCCTGGATGCATTGCTGAATCGCGATATTGATCTGGCGGCCATTGGTCGCTCGCTGTCTGCGGCGGAGAAAGCCAAGGGATTGGTTGAGATCCCGGTTAGTCAGGATGCGATTTCTATTATTATTGGGCGTAATAATGGGTTTAACGGTCATCTGACCCTAGAACAGTTTGCGCAGATCTTTCGGGGAGAGATTACGAATTGGTCTGAAGTGGGGGGACCCCCGGGCCCCATTCGGTTTATTGATCGTCCCCTCTCTAGTGATACCCGTGCGGTGCTGAGCACCTATGGCATTGTGGGGGCAGCGGAGCAGGCCCAGGGGGAGCGTGTGGTAACCCTGAAATCCGATGATACGGCTGAGGTGATTCGTCAGCTGGGCGGTGACGGCATTAGCTATGCGATCGCAAGTCAGGTGAAGGGACAGCGACGGGTCAAAGCCGTCACCATGGCTATTTTGCAAGATACGCTGCCCGGAGAACAGGCCTACCCCTACTCCCAAGTGCGGGGCTATGCCTACAAAAAAGATAATGCAACAGCTGTTTTACCCTTTGTTAATTGGTTGTCGGGGGAGGCAGGGAAAGCCTCTATCGGTGCAGGCAAAACGGCTGAAGCGGCGGCGATTGCCACTGCCCTGAATCCAGCAGCGGCCCAGGGGGCTGCGGGGACATCCTTCTTAGGTGGCCTTTGGTGGTTGTTAGGGTTGTTGCCATTACCACTATTGTTTTTGTTGGGTCGACGGCGAGAGCCGGTCGCTGAGCCGGTGGCCGCTCC
>CALHGI010000344.1 GCA_938029995.1 uncultured cyanobacterium
ATGTCCTAATGCATTAGGACATGCGCTACACGATCTTATAGAGCCCGTTGTTATACGGGTAAATTTAGGCCACAGTGACCGCAGCGCCAGGAAACTTTCCCTGATGTCACATGGCGAAGTAAGACATTGGAACAACAAATACAAGTCTGCCTCTGGGCTGTCGGTGCTTCCCCTAGCCTTGAAACTGGAACCCGTTGTGAAAAACGAGTAAGTGAAATCAAAGGTTTCATGTGGATAAATTGATAAAGGATTTTTAGTTAAATGGTTTTTGCCATATACGCTAAATGCAATACAGCTATTCAATCACCGTACTACATTCAGTAGATTAATTTACAACACCGTGGGCGTATAACAACTTACTCGCCAAGTTAGTTAAAGCGCTGAGGTTTCTTGTAAACAGTCAGGATCGACGTAGTGACAAGTGGTGTTGTCTTGACAAATCAAGGCCCAACCCGATTTATCAATGCCCACCAGCTTGTAGGTCATGTCTTCAACAAAGTAGCCCTTGTGGTTGCGAGTGCCTGATTTAACTTCAAGATTGTAGGCGTCTGTTTTAATCATGGATTTTTTCCTAAACTAAATTTAGTAAGTGTTAAGTTTAATAAACACAATTTATGTGTTGCTTTTCTTGAATAAACTAAGCTTATCTTTAAAATCATCAAACGTTCATTAAGTTCTATTAGTGCTTAACGGAAGCGAACCTATTCCGTGGGGCCTTCGCCAACAGCTATTGATCGGGAACCTATATGGGGCAGTCGCTTGGCAGGTTGGAGCCGGTTGCGCTCCAACCTACTGGGTTATTCCCATTGCAGTAGTTGGGACGGCACTGTTCAAGCTCGGGATGGTTAAATTTGAAAACTTCAGATCAGATATGTCGCGTCATTTTCAGCTCGGTTCATCGCCTCAATCAGTAAAAGTGTTTCGGGTATAAAAGAGGTAATTATGGTTGTTTTGAACCGTCTTCTGGAGAAATAACAGTGTTTAGCCGGTTTTCATAGCGAATAGATTTAAAACCCTAGAATTAAGATGCCCCATGGCAGGTTCTCACACCATCAAAAATGACTGAGCAGCTAAAGAACAAGAACTTCGCTTTCCCCAAAGCCTTTACTAAATAATGATTGCCAAGGTTTAGCTAGTAAAACTTTAAAATTTATCAGTCAAGTCTTCACGCTTTATTCAGGCACTTCTTTACGATTTTTGACGGGTAGCCCGTATTAATAAACAATCCCGTTGTCTCGTAACTCTGATGCATTCAACTCCAAAAATTCTCTTCAGCCTGGTGGCCTCCGCTTTTACTATGGCGGTAACAGCCTGCGGGACAACGCCGAAACCCATGGCCACAACAACAGTGGCTACCCCAGAAACTAGTGCGGCCGCTTCAGATAACCCATCCATTTCCTGTGCCTCGTGGCAGGACTACCCAGCCAGTGAGGCCTCAGAACAACTCCCCACAATGCCACCCGGATTTGAAACCGGCTGCGTGTTTAGGGTTGGCCAAACCACAAGTGTCACAGTTCAAATCCTACGTAATGGCCTCAGCCTGGATGCCATTACCGGCCCAGAAACCGCCACCAACGCCGACAACGATGGCCCCATCCCCTGGTTCGAAGCCACGGAAATCGATCGGGATAAGCTCAATGAACTGATCGCTAGCGGGGATGTGGCCACCTACTATCAAAACTGTATTACCAGCGGTGGGCAATCCACCAATTGTGATGGTTTCGATGCAGCAAAGGCCTACGTCATCAACGATGACACCGCTTGTTTTCAAGGCCACTGCCTCCAGGTTCCCCAGGTTCACGCCATCTATCTTCTATCTCAATGGGACTGGGAAGATGCGGCTGATGATTTGCCCCAATCGTTTGATCCGAAACAGACTGCCGCACGGAATCAATACAGCACAGTCCCCTTAAACACCCTCTATGCAGACGTCCCACTCACTGGTGAAAGTCCTGAAGACATAGCCTTTAGAGCCTTTGGCCGTAGCTCCTTAGCAGAATGGGAAAGAGCCACCATAGTTAACGGCCCCACTACCGAGGACGACCTCAGCATAGTAAATGTAATTAACGAAGGGACCGCCGATGATTCCATCGGTGGATATCGATATCGCCTAGATTTCTCTAAGTTTGATGACGATCAATATCAGCTCCTGTGGGTAGGGAAGCAGCACTATTGCCCTCGCAATAATCCACCGGAGTGGACTAAGCAATATTGTTCGTAAACGACTGTTTGCAAAGAAAACCAAATATAACAACCGCTATGGGGGCAACCTACTGCAGGCTTTCAGTAGATTGTCATAAAATATATCTATCAATCCAATCAAAATGCTTATTGACCTAGGGGAGGCATAGTAGGCATCTGTATCTCTATTTACAGATGATCGGTTCTCCCCCGGATTAAATGGGGCAAACCGATTGGAGCAGCTCTCGCCATGAAGTCTCATTATCCTTGGCTTAGAAGAATTTCTCTCTCTTGTGCTCTCACGCTTTCCGCTGTTTTTATAGCCTCTTGCTCAGGCCCATCCGCCACTGAAAGTAGCGATGGTTCAACCGAGACAGCCAGCGCACCCGCTGCTGGCAAAGGAGAAGTCATCCGCATTTCTATTGGCACCCAGGACCAGGTGATCAACACGGCGGTAGGGGGGGCCACCGTACGGGAGTTGGGGCTGTTGGAGAAACACCTGCCAACAACGGGTAAATACGAAGGTGTGGAATATGACATTCAATGGTCTAGTTACACGTCAGGCCCGCCAATTACCAAC
>CALHGI010000345.1 GCA_938029995.1 uncultured cyanobacterium
TACATCCCCATCAGCCGATGGGCCAGCGGCCTCACCACACCGATATCGTGGGTGACTAAAATGACGCTAGGGTCGAAGGTGCGCACCATGGCTAGCCCAATTTCTGGGGCGCGTAGAAATCCATCGTCGGACAACTCAACTAGACTTACAACCCGCTGTTCTAATAGGGCCGACGTAGGCTGTTAGTAGGGTGTTTCAAAATGCAGATAGAGCCAAACTGGGTGCCTTCCGTCTGACAAGGGTTCAAGCCCTATTTGCTGGATGTCGCTAATAACGGAGCTAACCTGCTCAAAGATGCGATCGCTTATTTGGAATGCACCGTCAAAGGTCGTATGACCTGTGGTGACCATTGGGTTGTTTATGCCACGATTGATAGCGATGATGTACAGCAACGCTACGCCGTACATCATCGTAAAACTGGCAATATTTATTAGCCTTACGCAATAGACAACTGAATTTACGGATGGATTACTGAGCAGCTAATGAATCAGACCAGCCAGTTTGGGCAATGCCTTGCTCAAGAATTGATTCAAACGTCTATTGGGCGTCTCAAAAAGACTCTTGTCCAGGAACAGTATCCGCCTTATAACTCTTTCCAAGCGTTTAAAGGGACACATAGAGACTGGCCCTGCACTATTTTTTTTATGATCTAAAGCTTGGTGTGATTCACTCAAAGCTTGATAAGCTTCCGTGAGTCTTGAAGAATGGCCCAAGATAGACATTTGTTTCAAATAAGATTCCAAAAACTTCACCCTAACTTCAGGAGCATCCACCGTGCGGCTTAAAAAAGGCAAATCTGCTTCGGTCATGGACCGCACCACCAACATTGGCACAGGACTCTGAAGAGGGCGAAAATCAGAATTATGCAGGCCAGGACTTTGGTTCCCTGGATAAAATTCACCCAGCATTAATCTCTTCTCCACAAAGAAGGGTTTTAGCTTTTGTTGCACTCGATCAACATAATCACACTGATCATCTGAAATATCTGGAAAGACTAATATCAAAGCTTTATACATTGACAGTTTCCCCTGCTGAGGAAACTGCTGCAAAAAGGTTTCACGACAATCTTTGATTAAGGCTTCAAGTTCAACTTGACTCATTTCCAGGGCCCGGACTTCCATTATTTGAAGCGATTTCAGCCTCAAAGAGCTTGGTATAAAAGGGCAAACCACTCCAGCTCGTCCCAAATTCACATTAGGTTTAGCCGCAAAATCCTCAATCCACCGTGCAGTTTTCAATAAAGAGGATGATTCAACAGAATACGCTTTCAGCTCCCCTAACGTCATCCAATGCATCATCGCGTTGACCTTATCCAAAATTTAGTATTCGAAATCAAATTGAATAACAAACTTGAAACGCTTAAAACAGCCCTATAACAGATTAAAAATCCGACGAATCTTTAGCTCCTGTTAAATTTGTCTTTTCCCAACAATCACTAAAGAAAGTTTGAGAGCCTATTTCTAGACCATTGCCTCCAGTTCTATCGCAGGAGACAACAAGAAAAGCTGACTTTAAGTATTAGCCTCAAAATTACTAAGCGAACAAGTTTAGCTGATTAGAAAAATCTCTTTTCAATCATGAATCAATCATGAATGATTCCTGAGTTTTTACTGAGATGAAAATACGTATAATCACTAAAACTTTAACTAGAGAGGTGCTACATAAATTTCACTTGGCACCATACAACCTTATTTGATATAAATCTCTGAGGTCTCAACGAAATCCTAAATAATCAGAATGCCTTCTTAAATCAACGTAAAGCTATTAATCTGAAAAGATTTCAAGCATTTCTAGTGTATTTGCACCGCAATACCCAAACTCCCTAACCGAAAGAGATTGAAGATGAATCAACAATAATTTACGAATGCTTTCTTACACCTCTTTATTTCTAAAGAACATAAGGCGTACAAGATATATAGCCATCAAGTAAAAATATTTTCAGGATATTAAAAACATTAGAAATCAATCTTGATAGCCAGATTGTCTTTGGGCACCCTAACTCCATAGAAATCACCTATATATAACTTCCCTAAATGCCTTCAAATCAATCAAAAAAGGTTGTTGGAAATCAAAAAAACAAATCTTAACTATCTATTTGTGAATAAATAGTTCGCGATGCAAGAACTTCAAATAATAGAGGCTTTAAAATATCAGCCTCTTATAATTTAGGGTTGTTTTCCAAAAAGAACGTTGAAATTTAACCCCAAGGCTCCGCATCATATTTTCTTGATTATCAATGCCTTAAAACTAATCTAAGACTTAGATAAAGATGTGGAAAATCACTATCTTTAGGTACTTACACGAAGAAATAATAGCAGCTGCAAAGTTACTCAAATATATGGAGATAACTTTACACGGGTGTTCCAAATGACTACTGCCAACATTTTTATAACCCTCTCGTGATAAGTCCTTCTAAAGCACACACACCAAAATTACCAACCTCGTCAAATCCCTGCCAGGCGGCGACTGGTCAGCACAATTTATGGTCGTCATCACAGGTTGAGTCTAGCCATGTTGCTTTACCCTCCCATGGCTACTGTATTCATACTTTATTTGAACAACAGGTTCAAAGGACTCCCCAGGCCACCGCACTTATCACAGAAACTGCTGAGGTAACCTATCAACAGCTCAACCATCAGGCTAATTGTTTAGCTCACCACCTAGCCACCCTCGGAGTCGGGCCTGATCATCTAATCGGTATCTGTGTAGAACGCTCCCTAGAAATGGTAGTAGGCATACTAGGTATTCTTAAGGCCGGGGCAGCCTATGTGCCGATTGATCCCCATTACCCAACTGAACGGATAAAATTCATCTTGCAGGATACCCAGGTCCAGGTTCTGTTAAGTCAAACTCCTATTGAACATACATTAAGAGATTGTTTATCCAATAAAGATATAACTCTCATATGTCTAGATCGAGATCTGCAAACAACCCCACAGACTTACCCTAATCTACAGACATCAGTGGGTGTAGAAAATTTGATGTATGTCATTTATACTTCTGGCTCTACGGGGTCTCCCAAAGGAGTCATGATTAACCATAATGGCATCTGTAATCAATTGGCATGGAGACAAGTTGCTTTTCCGTTAAGTGCTCAGGATCGATTGCTACAAACAATATCACTGAGTTTTGATCCTTCAGTCACACAGATTTTCTGGCCTTTGTTGGTGGGCTCTCAACTGGTGCTAGCTAAACCTGGTGGCCAACTCGATATAGCCTATCTTATTGAAGCAATTATTCACTATAAGATTTCTGTTATCGGTGTAGTCCCCTCTTTATTACGGGTTCTCTTAGGGCAGCCAAAATTAGAACAATGCCAAACACTGAAGCATGTCTTTTGTGGTGGTGAAGCCCTATCATTAGAACTTCAAAAACATTTTTTTCAGCACTTTTCGTCAGATTCCGTTTATTTGCATAACCTTTATGGCCCAACAGAAGCCTCGATTGAAGCTACTTACTGGCCTTGTCAGGCTATAGATAGCTATCCTGTTGCACCGATTGGTTATCCAATTGATAATGTCCAAATTTATATCCTGGATGAAACCCTGAATCCTGTTAGTCCAGGGGAGATAGGTGAAATCTACATTGGGGGGATCGGCTTAGCCAGAGGATATCTTAATCAGCTAGAATTGACAGCAAAACAATTTATTACCCATCCCACAGAACAGCATCGCCTTTATCGCACTCGCGATTTAGGGAAATATCTCCCCAGTGGAGCAATCCAGTTTATGGGGCGAAGCGATCAACAAGTAAAAATTCGAGGATTTAGAATTGAATTAGGCGAAATTGAAAATCATCTTGATCAGCATCCAAACATTATCCAAAGCTCTGTAATTGCCTGGGAGTTCACGCCAGGACAAAAACGCTTATACGCATATATTGTTCCTAATAACAGAACTCTAAATATAAAAACGCTACGCAGTTGGCTGCAGGCACAATTGCCAGGCTATATGGTCCCCACCATGTTTATGGTCTTAGATGAATTACCCTTGAATGCCAACGGCAAGGTAGATCGCAATGCCCTACCAACACCTGTCTGTGAACGCATCT
>CALHGI010000346.1 GCA_938029995.1 uncultured cyanobacterium
GACAATATTCCTGGGCAACAGCCACGTTACCCGCTAGCCAAAAACTGACTCCGATACCCCCTCCCAACAATCCTCCGAGAGAAGTACGTAGGGATGCGCAAAAGACGTTATGGAAGATCCTTCTGAGGTCTGGCAACCCAATTTTTTCAAGGCATTCAGAGTTTTTACGCAGTTGGGTAGTCATCGCAATTTTACGTAGAGGGGAATGTGCAACATCGAAAAATTCATCAATCCTCGGATGCTGCAGGATATTGTTTGAAGTCTTAGTGAAGTCCACTCCCAACTCCGGATACGGCCTGGTGGAGCACGCATGTTGAATTGGTAGATGCACCCTGATTCTGAGCCCTGGAGATGCATCTTTGGGGCTCTTTCTTCTCCTTAACTAAGGAATCACGGTAGGGTGCTCCTAAGTCTTCTAATTTGCCTGTTCCTTGATGGCATCAATAATCTGACCGTTGGCCTTAGGAAAAGGATAGCTATCGATCTCATCCAAGGTGACCCATTTGACCTCGTCGCATTCAATGGTCTGGGGTTCTCCGCTCAAATGGGTGCAGTTAAACACATTTAGCGTCACCTTAAAGTGGCTGTAGGCGTGGTTCACCGTAATCAGGCGGTCATTGACCTGGATATCAATGCCCAATTCCTCTTTGATTTCTCGGCGAACACAGTCTTCCACCGTTTCATTCGGTTCAATTTTACCCCCTGGAAATTCCCACAGCCCCCCCAGCAAACCTTCTTGTTTACGGCGATCTATGAGAATGCGACCGGCATTGTCGTAGATGACGGCAACGCCAATTTGCTTGTGGGGAATGGGGGCTTTGGCTTCGGTCATGGGTATCTGGGACTGTAGATTTTGATGGTAGGCGGCGCAATGGTGCTGCCATGGACATAGCCCACAGGATGGACGATGGCGGGTGCATAGGGTAGCGCCCAAATCCATGATGGCCTGGTTAAAGTCACGGGGCTGCTGGGGATCCAAAACCTGTTCGGACAGCTGCCACAGCTCATTCATGGCTTTGGCCGGAGGCTTCGGTAGGGCCACCAATCGGGCTAATACCCGTTTTACATTACCATCGAGAATTGCCACCGGTTGATCGTAGGCAGAGCTGAGGATTCCTCCGGCGGTGGTACGGCCAATACCCGGCAGTGAGATCGCATCCTCAAACCCTGTGGGAAAAACCCCACCATGGCGTTCCACAATCAGCTGTGCGGTCCTATGCAAGTTTCGCGCGCGCGCATAGTAACCCAAACCTTCCCAAGCCTTCAGCACCCTCTGCTGTTCTGCCTGGGCCAGTTCACCCACGGTGGGAAATGTTTCTAACCAACGCCGATAGTAAGGCAGCACCGTCTTCACTTGGGTCTGCTGCAGCATAATCTCTGAGATCCAAATGGCATAGGGATCTCGACTTTGCCGCCACGGCAAGTCCCGGCCCTGCTCACCGTACCAAGCCAATAAAGATTGCCGCAAAGCTGGAGCCGCATCTGCCAAGCACGGAGCCCCATTAAACGCTAAAGCAGATGCCTCCGATGAAGCCATCTGCTTAGGGCCATATCGGCCGTCGGCGCTATCCCGCGCTCGATATAGTTTTTTATTACTCTCACCCACAGCGGTTGTTTCGTATCACCGCATTGATCCTGCCATGGGGCGGTACGTTAGGCATCTTTCCATGGCCAGCCTATAGGCTCCGCCCTAAACACACCTAAAGCTCATCAGCCGCTATTCCGGCAGGTCAGCTTCAAAGCTATCCAACAAAGAGGCCTCCATCGCTAGGCGTTGCTCAGCCCCCTTAAGGAAATAGCCACCCATCATGGCCGAAGCCAATAGGCGTCCCAGGCTTTCACGGCTAGTGGTAACCGTCACATCAAACCCATCGGAGGGCAAACCACCCAGCATGCCAATAATGTTGTGCTCCATCGCCTGCTTCACATCACCAGACACAGGGCGGGATAGCTGCGCAATCGTCTCAGGTTCCATAGATTGCACATACTGTATTAAAGAATTGTCCCTGACAACACCACCCATAAAGCCGGAATTTTGATTCTGGTTCGATTGGTTAGTCATAAGTACCTCACTCGAAACGGGGCTGGGAAGCGACTATGGGGTCGTTCTTCGCTGTAATGCCAATGTAACAAAGCAACCTGAGTTACCGTAGTGGGCAGAACCGAACTGAAAGGTGAGGGTTGTGGGGGTAAAACACACAGGAACCTCAGAAGAATCTAGAAGAATTTTCCCAGGGACCTTCAATATTTATTGATGAGAGTGTGAATACTTTCCTGAGCCGAGGACCTTTGTAATGGAGAACTGGCCAAACTCATAAAGCCTAGATCTCTATCACCTAAGGTCCATTGCCCCCAGCCCAATCTTCTACAATCCCCCCAGCTTTGGCCGATAGTCCGGCCATCTAGGCTACAATTGTTAAGGTTTTTTACGAAACATCAATTACTACTGCTAGTTCTGGAAGTTCCAATCCAATGAGCCTTCCCATCCGTAACGTTGCCATCATCGCTCACGTCGACCACGGTAAGACCACCCTGGTTGATTCCCTACTCGAACAATCCGGTATTTTCCGGGAAGGCGAAGCCGTCCCTACCTGTGTCATGGACTCCAATGATTTGGAGCGTGAACGCGGTATCACCATTCTTTCTAAGAACACAGCAGTCCATTACAAAGACACCCTGATCAACATTGTAGATACCCCTGGTCACGCCGACTTTGGTGGCGAGGTTGAGCGGGTACTCGGCATGGTAGACGGCTGCATTCTCATTGTGGATGCGAACGAAGGCCCCATGCCCCAAACTCGTTTTGTACTGAAAAAAGCCCTAGAGAAAGGTTTGCGCCCCATTGTGGTCGTAAATAAAATCGACCGCCCTCGGGCAGACCCCATGGCTGCCGTTGATAAGGTCCTGGATCTATTCATTGAGCTGGGTGCCGATGATGACCAGTGCGATTTCCCCTATCTATTTGCTTCAGGTCTATCCGGCTATGCCAAGGATGAACTAGAGCACGAAGATAAAGATATGCAGCCCCTGTTTGAAGCGGTACTGCACCATGTTCCACCCCCGGTCGGTGATCCTGAGAAACCCCTACAGCTTCAGGTAACCACCCTGGACTACTCCGACTACCTGGGGCGCATTGTGATTGGTAAGGTCCCGCTAGCGTCTGTCTGCTGCCCTTGTGCTCTGAACTTACTAATCGCTGTCAAAAATCTAGGAAAGGCAATTGGCTTTAAAAGGTAATCGACTGCC
>CALHGI010000347.1 GCA_938029995.1 uncultured cyanobacterium
CGGACCGGCCTATGTTCGCCAATCTATTCATTACGGCTCTGCTGATCCTCGGTATGATTTGATCTGCGAAATTCGGATGTATTGCGTCATTTCCAGATCGGTTCATCCCCTAAATCAGCAACGGCTTATGGGTGCAGCGACCCGTTGCATGCGTTTAGCGATTGACGATAGCCAAAGAGCGATAACCAAAGAGCGATAGGTGTCGCGAAGGCGAATAGCGCCGGGATGGCAGGGCCGCCCCTGGGGAGTTTTCCTATAGGGCTGCCTATGTTTAATCGGGTTTAATCAATTCGGATTGGGTATCAGGGATGGCCCTGCTGATCAGTCACCGTCCTGCCATCCCTAGTGGGGGGTCCAACTGTTTAAATGTTCTTGACTGCGATGGTAAATGTGTTGCTCCACATGCTTAACATGTTGCTGTTCCACCGGCTCAATGGAATGGAAGTGGTTATAGTCAACGATGGAGCGGCCCGACTCACTCGTGGAAATGATATCTACAAATTTGTGGTTCCAGTAAATGTCGTAGGCACTAAAGGAATGACGGGCATGGATGGTTTGGGACAGGGTTTCGTCTAGGCCCGTTAATGTGACAATGATTTCGACTCGTCTTTCCCGCAGGGTTTCTGGTGTTTCTCCATAGAAGGGACTTTCGCTGGTAAGACGATGCATGGCCGTCCAGGAAAGGCTGAAAACAGGGGTGTGGGACCGTACCAGGGGTAAGTCGTGAAACCGCCGGATATGTTCGCCTTCTTCGGTGATTTCATCCCGCACTAGGGTGACCCAAAGCTGCGCTTCTAGGATGTAGTTTCGCCGCTCGTTAGCGGTACGAAACATCAGGGTGGGCACACCGTTGAAAGGGGCCACCACGGCAACACGGCTATACAGAATGCGGGCGGTGGGCAGGGAAAAACGGGCGAAGACTAACCCGGTGGTCATGGCGATAAAAAACAGGCCAAAGATCGACTCGATGACCACCAGGGAGTGGGTGTAGGTGCTGGTGGGGTACATGGCGCCATAACCGATGGAAGCCATGGTCTGGACACTGAAAAAGAATAGATCTTGAAAATAACCGGGGCGAATATTTGCGATCGCATCCGCATCAAAACTATAGGCAATGGCAAACAAGCCATTTACCAATAGATAGCAACCACTCACCAGCAGAATAAACGCAAACCATGAGATGGTCAGCCATATATGGTACAGGTCTCCCCAATAGGAATGGGTTACACCAAGCCGCTCAATATTTGGATAGCGCTGCTCTTGGTACAAGAGTAACCGTCTTGAAGCACGACGGAGTCCAGGTTTTAACATATACAAATCTTGGCGGAATAGAACGGTTCGGCGTTAGCCTAGAGACACCTAAATACACTGGGACCACATCCAGAGCGATCGGTTTGACCGCGAAAATTTTACAGGCATGTGATTGAACTACAAGCTAGGGCAAAGGGCCTATGGGCTAAGGTCATTTACGCGTCAGGCTAGCTTTGACAGATCAAGGCTGTTAAGGATATCCATGGTCCAACTAACCTGACAAACACAATAGACACGCCAAACCCATGGCATGGAGCCTACTCAACGGTAGGCCGATGTCGCGGACAATACGCTTTCCCCTACAAGCTTTTTGACGCAATGGGCTGTAAACACTTTCACACCTAATCAGCTTTTGACACCATAGGCTGCAGGCACGTTCACACTGAACCTAGATAGTCAGCATAGAAAGGCCGGGATTCTACGGACACGTTTTTGAGCCACGCTAAACATCCCCAACCAGAAAGTGTTACAAATTTTTACACTTCACCTTAGGCCCATTGTAACGAAAAGCGATTAACTTCCCAGAATTCGCCGTAGGGAACCTATCCCAAGGCTCACAACAGAGACCGTGGAGGTAGTCTAAAGCCCCTCCATATAAACGGCCAAGGGAAAATCCTCTCCATGCTAACGCTACAAAACGAACATTTTCTCCGTAATTATGTCTACGACTAGTGGCGGGTACTTGTATTCCCTAGCCAGATGATTTAATAGACCTATTCGACGTTTTAGAGAGCCTCTGGCCGTAATTCCACTGAGTTAGAATGTTGATCTGCTAAGCACCATGACACTAGGACAACAGAACATGAGCATTTCGGGGTTATTCACTGCCAAGCGCCACACTGCTCACACCAGTGTGACCCTACTTCTGGGGGCCTGGTTAGTCAGTACGGTGCCTGCCATGGCACAGATGCCCCACCAGGCGAACCCACCTGCCGCGCCCATTCTCATGGCCCAGGCCCGCACCAGCCTTAGCGAAGGCAGTCGCGGACCGGCGGTGACTGAACTACAGCGACGGCTCGATCAACGGGGACTGTTTCCTGCGCCCATCGATGGGGTGTATGGTTCAGCCACCACCCAAGCCGTACGACAGTTTCAGCGCATCCGTCGGCTAGAGGTCACGGGCATTGCAGACGCCAAAACCTTAAACCTCCTGGGTATTGATACCCAACGTTTAGCCGTGGGTCTGTTCCATCCTAATTACGGCAACATCAGCACGGAACAAATCAGTTCCAACTCCAGCCGGGATGATATTCGCACCCTCCAAAACGTGCTCCGGTCCTATGGCTTTAATGTAGCCGTGGACGGGGTTTACGGCGGTGAGACAATTCAAGCCGTTAGGGCCTACCAACGAACCGCCGACCTACCCGTTGATGGCACTGCCGATCGGGCTACCCTGGTCCACATGGGCTTTCGCTCTGGCAGCAATGGCGTCTCCTCCTCCTCGTCTTCCCCCTATTCCTTCGATAATGACGGCAATCGGTCCCAGGGCCGCTATGTAGCCGCGATTATTGCGGGCCGGTCCTCCCTAGGCCAGGTTCAGCGCAACTTCCCCAACGCCACCGTGGAAAGCAATAACCTAGGCGAATACATTAGCCTAGGTCGTTTTCAAGACCGGTCAGAGGCCCAAACCTGGGTTGAGTTTGCCGATGAGCTCGGCTATGAAGCCCGCATACTCCACGACTAGGGACACACAGGGGGGTCATGACACGCAGGGCCAGTTGCGTAGCCCATGTAGCAACGCATAAAACTTAATCAGTACATTTTGTCAATCATTCGCTAATATATACGCCATCTAGCTGAGCCCAAATTGGTGCGCTGGGCTGGAACCTATCAGCGTTATATCAGGGAATTTCCTCATGCCTAAATTACTGACAGCCGCTGTTGTGGGCGGTATTTTGACTGTTTGGGGAGCCGCAGCAGGCTATGCCCAAAGTAATCTCCTCCCCGCGCCACCGCCACCAGCCTTGCCCAGTCCCAGTGGATTTTCGGGCCCCGCTAGTGCGGGCCGTTACCTCAGCCCTGGAGACACGGGCCAGGATGTGGCAGCGTTACAACGCGCCTTGGATCGCAATGGGATTGACCCAGGGCCCATAGACGGTGCCTACGGTCCCATGACCCGTATAGCCGTACAAGAGTTTCAACAGTGGTACGACCTACCCGTGACCGGAGTGGCGGGTCCGGAAACCCTGGATATTTTGGGGGTGGTGCCCGCCGGGCGCAATGATATAAATTATGCCTCCCTGGGCAGTGATGATTTTTCCAATGACAATTTTCCCTATGTGGCTGCTGTGACCGAATCCCTAGACCATTTGGGACAGGTGCAGCGCTCCTTTGGCAATGCGTCCATTGGCTCCACCCGCCAGGGTCGGTTCATTAATATTGGCAGCTACAGCACACGCTCAGCCGCAGCCGAGCGTGTACGAGAAGCCCGTCGATTAGGGTTTGATGCCCGAACGTTATATCAGCGATAACGGCCGGCCATTACAACAGGAACGGGGCCTAGGCTGTATTAGCTCTCGCTAGCCTTTAGCCCCGCGCCCCTCACTCACTATTCGGCTATTCCCAAGGCCTGTCCCAGAGTGGGGATGGCCTCACAGTATTGGGTGTAGTGGTAATAGACCTCTTGGGATCGATCGAGATTGAGGTTAAGGCCCAGGTTGATGCCAAGGGTAATCAACCGTTTAATGCCCTGAACCGATAGGGGATTAACCGTCAGGATGCAGTCTAGACGACTGGCATCGGGCTCAATCCGCAGGGTTTGGCGCAGGGCCTGTAGAATTAGGCCCTCTAGCAAGGGTGCGGCGGTGGGGATGGTGAGGTGACAGTGTAGATGATTGGCTTCGACGGCGATTCCTTCTAGCTCTCCGAGGTAACCGGCGCTAATGGCCAGCATGTGCTCGTCAATATCACTCAGATCCTGTTCTAGCTGCCGTAGAACATTGATGACGCGATGGCTCAGGGTGATTTCAGCGGCCACCTGCAACTCGCGGGGCACATCCATATGGTCCCGGTGGAAGGCCATCAGCACCCCATAGTTCTCCCGATAGATTTGGGTGTACAGCTGGTTTAGCTGGTGCAGGGTGTTTTGGCTGAGCAACTGCATAATGTGCTGTCGCTCTTCACTGAATAGCTGCTGTAGGTTAAAGGTGTACTGACCAAACTGGGTCTGGATGGCTGCAATGGTCTGGACCACACTACCCAGGGCAAACGTCCTGAGCACAGCATCCTTGGCTCGGGTATAGGCCAGGCGATTTTTAAAGGGGCGAATGCCACAGAGAAACTCTTGGCCACCCACGTGCAAAACAGCAAAGGTATAGCTAGCCTTGGCCTGGGTAATTTCAGACACAATACTGACCTGGCCCAGGGCTAAGGTATGGCCCCCCAGGGTCTGCTTTTGGTAGTCCTGGTGGGTGACGGTGTGGCAGTACAAACGCTGCTCACGGTGGTAGGTGTGAAACAACGAGGACATGGCGTAGTGGGCCACCACCTGCTCTGCACTAATGCGGGAGGGTTGCACCTGGGTTCGGTACACCCCAGCCCCATCTTTAAACTGGGGTATGTTGCTGGGGGCCAAGGCCAGCTTGGCCATAAAGTCTGCCTCTAGGGACTCTCCACAGATGTCTTCAGCTAGCTCGATCGCCCGGGCGGCATAGCGCAGAATCTGTGTCCCTTCAGGACGAGAAATTTCTTCAAAGAACCAGCCGCAGCTGGTGTACATCAACATGGCATGGCGCTGCATTTCTAGAAGACACAGGGCATCCGTCCGCTCAACCTGGTTGAGTTCGTGGTGTTGATGCTGGGCAAAGAACTGCTCGATGGTGA
>CALHGI010000348.1 GCA_938029995.1 uncultured cyanobacterium
CGGTTTGGGGGAATCAGGCTACCGATTTACCTTGGCCAGCGGTGGCCACAGCTCTGGCAATCTGGTGAATCTGAGTCAGACGAATGGGCTGGCTAGGGTGCCGTTGGGAGAAACGATGATTGCTGGGGGCGAGGGGGTTGACGTTTTGGCCTTAGGGCCGCTTTAGGTTTAAGCGGCTAAACTGGAACATCTAAGTTAGGACATCCCTGGGACATCTAACCCTAAGGCCCCTGCACTGACCTATGGTTTCTACCCCATTGGCTTGATATTATTGTGATGGGACAGAACCTGTAGATGAAAACTATAGAAGGGCAGAATGGCCCATCAGAAGAGCAGAATGGCCCATGACTTGGACCATGCCTTCAGTTATGATTGGGCCACTTTAGCAAATTAGAGGTATGACTACCGATTAGTGCGCTAAAGTATCGCCATATTCAGCACCAATTTTTCTCTGGCTGATACGTTATATGAGTCCCAAACGAGATCCTCGTCACCCATCTAAGCCTGTTTCTATTCCCCGTAGTCGCTCTCAAGGCCAGGGAGTACCGTCATCTGCGCCATCCCCTTCTTACGTCGGTGTGGCGTCTGGGGGTGTCGCCCATGGAACCGTGCCGTCTGTTGAGGATGCGGCCCCATCAGGAGCTGGTGGGTTTAAGGGGTTAGCGTTTTTTCGCTGGATTGGTAGCTGGCAGTTTTTGTTGTTAACGATGCTAGCGCTGCTGACGGGGACCCTAGCCTTTGCGGTGACAAGTCTGTTTAGGATGCCTAACCTGCCCAACTGTCGGGCAATTTTTTGGCCGACGGCATCGGCGTCCGTGCGGCTTCAATGTGCTGAATCCTATGCGGATCAGGGTAGCGTTGACTTTTTGTTGGAGGCGATTGGGCTGGTTGAGAAGCTCCCCGATAACCATCCGCTGCGGGCTGAGATTGATGCCAAGGTGGAAAACTGGTCCAGCGAAATCTTGGAGATGGCGGATGCTCAGTTCCATTTGGGTGAGCTGGAAAATGCGATCGCAACCGCCCAAAAAATTCCCGCCGACACGGCTGCTGCCGACAAGGTAGAAAGTAAAATCCGTCGCTGGCGGCGCATTTGGGGAGAGGGTTCGGAATACTTTGAGACCGCCAAAAAGAAACTGGTGGAGGGCAACTTTAAAGATGCCTTTGGCCTATCGGTGCAGCTGCTGGATGTTAGCAACGACTACTGGTCTAAAACTAAGTACAACGAGCTGACCAAGCTAATTGGCCTAGCCCGAGAAGATAGCCGCAAACTGGGTAAAATAACCCGTCTAATGGACCGGGGAACCGTCAGCAGCTTTAAAGAAGCCCTTAAGCTGCTGGGGTCCATCAAGCCGGAAAGTGTGCTCCATGGCGAAGCCAAAGAGCTAAAGAAAACCATTGCCAAGGACATGTTGGGGGTGGCTGAGAATGCCCTCGCGCGGCAACAGCTGTCCCAGGCAGAAGAAATTTTGGCGGCCATCCCAAGGAATGAGGGGTTGGACCAGGAAATTGCTGATTTTCAGATCTTTACTGAAGCCTATCGGCGGGCTTGGAGTGGTGATGCCCTGGGCTTGGATTCTGCCATCAATCGATTACAAAGTATGGGGAGCGATCGGCCCCTCTATGAGCGGGCCCAGAAATTGATCGGCCAATGGCGGTCTGAGATCAAAGCCCTGGCGACCTTAGATGAAGCGCGTCAGCTAGCGGCTCCAGGCAATGTGAATGACTTACGGTCGGCGATTTTGCAGGCGAAACAGGTGGATCGGAATAATCCCCGTTGGGGCGAGGTTTCAACCCAAATTAGCCAGTGGGAAAATCGGGTTGAAACCACTGAAGATCGGCCGATTTTAGTGGCCGCCGATCAGCTGGCGGCGGCGGGGACCCCCCAGGCTTTGCGACAGGCCATTAGTGAGGCAAACAGAATTTCTTCTGGTCGGGCCTTGGCCGGTGAGGCGCAAACCCGGATCAACCGTTGGCAAAACCGGATTGAGGCGATTGAGGACCGACCGCTGGTGGACCGAGCCCGGCAGCTGGCGACCACGGGGGATTTATCGGGTGCGATCGCAACCGCCTCCCGCATTTCTCCCGATCGCTCCCTCTATGGCGAAGTCCAAAACGATCTAGAAAGCTGGCGCGATCAAGAACGAAATCGCACCCTGCTGAGGGACGCCAATAGTCGTGCCCAGTCAGGCAGTGCCAACGATTTAGCCAGCGCCATCGGTACCGCCAATCAAGTTTCATCCGGCAGTTCCCAATACCAAAGCGCAGTTCAGCAAATTAACCGTTGGAGCTGGGACCTGTTGAGTTTGGCCGAGAGTGAATCCCGCAGCAGCTTAGATGCAGCCATTCGTTTAGCCGACCAAATCCCTTCCCGAGCGGATGCGTATTCCAGCGCCCAGGCCCGCATACAGACTTGGCAGGCAGAAATAGAAGCAGCGGCAGAACCACCACCAAAGCCAGTGGAGACAGTCACACCCCAGGTATTTTCCGATACTCTCCCGCCGTCCGAGCCGCTTCCGCCGTCCGAACCGCTCCCGTCGGTGGATGGAGACAAGAAAGTCCAGCAGCTTCCAACGCTGCCAGCCGAGTGATGGCATTTGTCATTGTCCGATCAATTCCTTAACAAACGGGACGACATACTGCTAAAAAAACAAGCGGCGTAAACTTGCTTTCCTCTGGGGAAGCTGGTTGATTTGCCCAGCAGGTTCTGTTTCACTAACCTGCATAACGCTGCTTGTGGGGCGTCATTTTTGCCGTTGCTGATTTAGGGGATGAACCGATCTGGAAATGACGCGATACATCCGAAGTTCGCAGATCAAATCAT
>CALHGI010000349.1 GCA_938029995.1 uncultured cyanobacterium
TCACTGCATCATCCACAGTCAGGGCCGGGTTACCTAACACCAGCTCCCTAGATTCGCCGGGTTGAGGTGGGTGATCGACTAAGTGAGTCACCATGGTGGCCACGTCCTGGGCATGGATGAAATGTAAGGTGCCGTCGGCGCTAAAAAATCGAATTAAATCAATCCACTGGGTAACGTCTGATAGTCCGCTAGAAATATGGGAGTAGGGCTTGTCGGTATCACCCCCAAAAACAAGGGTGGGAAATAGGGTGGTGATTTTTGGAAAAATCGCCAGGTCCTTGAGTTTTTGGTGACATTGGTGTTTGCTACGAATATAGTCAAACGACACCTGACCGGCTTCTTTGAGGGGCTGATTTTGCCGGTCTAAAATACTGGCTGTGGAAAAGTACAGGACTTGTTTTAGCCGTTCAGGATTGAGCAGACTCATCACCTTAAGGTTACCGGTGACGTTGATGTCATAAATTGCAGGTGCTCCGCCCCAGGAAGTGGCGATGAGGATAGCGCTATCCATGGTGGCTAGCAGATCAGCAAATCGATCGGCTTCACGAATATCCCCCTCTAGCACATGGACCCTTGGGTGTTGAGTTACATTTAGCTGCAGTTTATTGGGATCGCGCAGCAGCAAGAAGAGTTCGTGATCCGTTTGGTGAAGCAGACTTTCGAGCGTATAGTGACCGATGCAGCCGCTAGAACCGGTAATAAAAATTCTTTGGGGAGATGGTCTGATATCTTCTGCCAGTTGACTCACGGGTTGATGGGGCGCGGATTATATTAAGCCCATACTATTGCCTTACGTAACAGTGATGACACCTGATGTGACGCCTCACTCATTGCATAGGAATGGAGCAGGGTTGAACCAATTAAAAACTACAACCCAATAGACCATAGGCTATTGAGCCTAGGCTATGGGTTGTAGCTCTGAGCGTAGCCTAGGCAAACTACCGTCTAGGCAGAAACGGCTAGTAGTTCTTCGAGACGCTTGCCAGTTTCAAAGAAGTGGGCGGCATTTTCTTCGGGGGTGCCAGGAAGAATACCGTGGCCGAGGTTCAAAATGTGGCCGCCCCACCCTGCTTTGCGAACGGTATCGAGGATGCGATCGCGAATAAAGTCCTTCGAACCAAACAGGACACCGGGATCTACATTACCCTGAACAATCATCTTGGGACCTAGACGACGACGGGCATCGGCCATGTCCACGGTCCAGTCCACGCTAATAATATCCACGCCCGACTCACCCATAATCTCTAGGACACCAGCACTGCCGCTGATGTAAAGGATTAATGGCGTGTCAGGGTGAGTTTCTTTAACCTGGCGCACAACTTGCTGCTGATAGGGCAGGGCAAAGGTGCGATAGTCCTCGGGGCTCAGCTGACCAGCCCAAGAGTCAAAGAGCTGTACCACCTGAGCACCACAGTCAATTTGGTAGCGAACGTAGGTGGCAATGCCATCTGCTAGATGACTGAGCAGCTGGTGAAGCATTTTAGGTTCAGAGAACGCCATGCCTTTGATCACCGAGTAGTTTTTAGAGCTTTTGCCCTCAACGGCATAGGCCGCTAAGGTCCAAGGAGAACCAACAAACCCTAAGACCGTAGACGCATTGCCCACTTCTTGCCGCAATGTGGACAAAATCTGCCGGATAAAGGGTAAATCTTCCTCAGGATTGAGCGGACGTAGGGCATCAATTTGAGCCTGGGTACGAATGGCGGGCTCAATCATCGGCCCCTTACTTTCGACGATATCAAAGGGAATTCCCATGCCTGGAAGGGGAGTCAAAATGTCTGAAAACATAATGACGCCATCAGGTTGAAACGCACGCCAAGGCTGTAGTGAAATCTCAATGGCAAGTTCTGGATTTTCCGAACGCTCGCGGAAGGAAGGATACTTTTCACGCAGATCGCGATAGATCTTCATGTATCGCCCCGCCTGACGCATCATCCAGACCGGTGGTCGATCCAAGATTTCGCCCTTGGCGGCTCTTAACAAATAGGGCGTTTGATCAGGTTGGGTCATTGAAATCTCACTACAGACTAAAGTAGGTTTTTCTTTGCATCTGTTAGCTTATCATTGCGAATTGCCCCAATGACTGGAGACGTCTGGCTTGCGTGGGTTTTGGCCCATGGGCTAATGTTTTTTTTCGTGGCCGTAGCGGCGTAAACTTAAAGGCAGATAACGAATTGTGGCCACTTGTGTCGCTTTATTCAGACCTATTCATGCAGAATGTGAACTTTTTTAAAAAGCACGGTGGGCGATGGTTCTCGCAACGTACCACGCATTACTTAAAGGCAGGGGAGTCTAAAGCAGGTAAATCTGATTTGGAAGTCACCTATGTGGAGGCTAACGCTGATGATGTGGTGCAGCTATGTGCGGCGGTCAACTGCTCGGCTGAGCATAGTTTAGGGGGCCTCCGGATTAATCAGAAAAGTACTATCCTTGGCGGCCAAATACGGGAACAGTCAACCCTGGTAATTGCGATCGCAGCCGATGAGCACAGCGGCCAATTGCTACGACAGGTAGATGATCAAACCCCATCTCAGCCGAGTCAGTACCATCTAGAAAATGACATCCTCACCGTCACCACTGAAACCAATGGATTACGCTCAGAAGAGCGTTGGTGGTTTATCACCGATAAGTTACGCATGCGTACCAACGTTCTGAGTGATGACACAGGCCAAGTAATGGCATCCTTTTGCTCAGAAATTCGCATGGGAGATGTCAAAGCCTAGACATAACGTTTGCGAGGTCTGGGCCTAAAGGGCTGAATCGGCACCGATGAAATCGCCAGCCCATGGTCCGAACCGGGGGATAGGGTCCCATCCACACTGGACACCTCAAACTTTAGCCCCTGGAAACTAGAAGGCTCCGTCTGCCCAGGTGCCCCGTAACCAGAACCAAAACCAGCCCCATTCGCTTGATAAACCGCCACCAGCGTATCAACCGCAGCCACGGGAAAAGCCTCGATGGAAAAATTAGAGTCCCCAGTGCGGCTGATAACCGAAGATTCAGCCATGATCTTGCTGACTTTTGGGTTAGGGCCAGGGGGCGCCGACCATGGCGTGCCGTCATCGCTATCCACCGTGCCCCGTGGCCCCATCGACTGTGTCGCCATTGCGTGAGACGGCATGGACGTCGACAACTGGGATGGCACCCCCAGCTGAGTGATCAGCGCTTGCTCAAAGCCAGAGGTAAAATGCCGGAGGGGTTGGCCTCTGCGCTGCCAAATAGTCAGAATATGCTGCACCGAAATAATCTTGTATCGCCCCTGATAAATCGCCTCAATGATGGCATCTCGAATCCAGGGCGCCCGGTACTTATTCAACCAATACAAAACCTGACTTTCAGGGCCATATTCGTCTAAATCCAGGCTAAAAGACTTAATTAAAGTAATGGCCTGCTGTGCTTCTTGAGCGATGTCTAGCGCCACCATAATGAGTTACCTCTAGCCGAATCTATTAATTAGTTCATCTTGTTACTAACAATTTCCTAATACATTTAGAAAATCATAGTTACAGTTTTATTGATGTCCATCAGTCTGAACCTTCATGTTACCCATGGCATCCATCAGACTATGTAAAACCATAAATGTCCCTAAAAGCCTTAAGCGACAGCAGCCTCAGCCACCCCACAATCGCCCCATCCAGCCATCTAACACTACATCAAGCCTTAATACGGCCCTGGAAGCCCGATCATTCCTTACACAAGCCGTAGTCATGACCATGCAGCACCCGCCAGACCAAACTTTAAGGCAAGGTGCATGGTCTTTACTAACCATCATTCCCCGAATCTCAGACTTTCCGTGCTAAAAAGCGAAAAATCATCAAAATAGGGTATCTAAAGCAGCATCCTGAGGGCAGACTCAACGCTGCTCGATCACCCCACTATCTACCTGACGAATATTCGGCTCATCAAAAGGACTCCCACTGCCTAGCCAGTTAAAGTTGCTCAGCCTAAACCCAACAGAGCCAGTAGATCTCGTAGGGCTATAACGGAGCACCAAGCCATAGGTGCGACGGCTATACTCGGCAATGATTTCAGTATTGACTTCTTCGCCGGTATTGATATTGATCGATGTCTGAAAACCCAGTAACACCGGACCAAAAATTTGTTGAAGAATACCAAAGGTCAAAATACGACGATCCACATTTCGATCAAACAAAAATGGGGAGCTATCGCTAGATATCAGGTCCTGGGAGTAGCCCAAATTAAAACGGGTGTAGTCAAAAAAATTTTTAGACAGATGGCCGATTTGACCATCAAAACGCACATCACCCACCAGTTCTTCTTGGAAGTCCCCACTCGTGTAGTAAGAACCAACGCCCAATAGACTGACATTGAGATTTAAAAAAGGAACTAACGGACGGGGGGTATAACGTAAACCTTCCGTTTGGGTGGCAGGCAAAGCTTTTCCCCGCCAAAGGTTAAACCGTTTTCTCAAGCGGGCACTCCCCTGAAAACGCCCTAAGCTAATGCGGTTATTGTCCCTGGGGGGGGGATCAAGCAGATCCAGACGGTTGGTATTAGCTGTAATCCACTGCCCACCGACTTGATACGTTAAGAGCAGGCCACGCTGATCTAAGTTGATCACAGGTGAAATCAAAACTGTGCCCAGGCTAGATTGCACAGTTTGAAACCCCAGGCTGCCATTGAACAAGCGATCGCGATAGCTATATTCAGTCGCCAGAAGATGATTGCCAATCAGCAAGCGATTGCGAATATTCCCCCGCAGGTTATCTTCAAGATTGTCAAATTCCAACCCCGTGAGTGTCGCCCTAGCGGAAATATCGGAACGAGGACTCAGACGAGTATCGAAGTCCATCTCGACACCAAAGACCTCTGAGTCTAGAGCCCCTTGGTTCAGAGCACGCTCTATAAAATACTGGGGGGTAATACTGAAGTTAGTAGACTCATTACGGATCAAGGGAAATTCACTTTCCAGAAAAAGCCCCCCCCGCTCCCGGGAGTCACTACCCACATTAATCACAAAAGGATTAACCTGATTCGGATCCACCGCCCCACGATTCAGAACATACCGCGACTTAAAAAGGGGTAAGGCTAACCCTTGGTCAAAGACTAGGCGAGGATTTTCAGTCGTGAGGAGATCGGCCGTGGGGGATAGGGTGACCAGCGTTAGCCGATTAGTGCGATATTCTAATTCGGGTGGAGAAAAAGGATCATTCGTTAACCGCACATCTTCCGCAATCCAGGCTTCGGAATCGAAGTGGACTCGGGCCGCTTCAAAACGCAGGCGGGTCAAGCCTCCTTCACCGGAGGGGAAGGAACTAGGGGCATTGCCCCGGATGCTAGAACTAAGTTCTAACCCACCTGCACTGGTAACGTTCGTGACGTCGCTATCTGGATTGAGGGGATCAAACACCGTACGGCTGTTGATTGAACCCTCAACGGGTGAAGCAAAGTCATCTTCAAAGTCAGGGAAAAACAACTCACCCCTGGTTTCAAAAATGGTGCCCGACTCTTGGAGCAGGTTGTACTCAGCCCGTTCCCCTCTAACTTCTTGCTCTCCACGAGTCAAGATGACATTTCCCTCTGCTAAGACATAGCGGTTGTTGAGGTTAATCCACATCTCATCCGCCAGAAGGAAGGCATTTTTGAGCCTAAACACAACATTGCCTCGGGCCGTCACCACCTGTCTGATGGCATCAAAGCTTTGGGTATCGGATGTAATTTCTAGTCTAGAAAGGTCCAAAGGCTCAGGTTCATCGGTTATGGGAGAACCTGCCCCAGGGTCGGCGTTGTCTAAACTCGTATCAGGAGCATTCTGTAATGGAGCGCCATCTAACGCTGGGTCTAAGACGTCATCAGCCCCATCTAAGACTTCAGTTACTGACTCTGTTTCTAAAACATCTGAGTCCAACGCATCCGGATCTAACGTATCCGCAGTATCCCCATCTAAATCTATTGCGTTGGGTTCCAACTGCTCAAGGTCGGTAGCCTCATCAGGTAGCTCTAGAGCATCCGTCTCCAACTGTTGCTCTAGATTATCTAAATCTACCGAATCCAGATCGCCAAATACCTCGGAATCTAGATCAGCATCAACGTCTCCACTGCCGTTGTCTAAAGGAGTATCCTCTAAAGTCGGTTCGAGAGTTTCCTCGGACAGCTCGGGGCCTGCTAAATCATCTGAGAAGGGTAGAGAAGGTAACTGGGCGAGATTGGGCTGGGAGAAATCTAGAAAACTTGTGTCTGAGAGTTGTTCGGGGGGAATCAGGCTGTGGGGAGCAGCGGGGGGTGCCGCCGCAACATCGATCGAGAACCGCGCCACTGAGGATTGCATGGCTGGGGTCGCGGCGACGCTAATGAAAACCGGTGGCGAATGGCTGAGGGATGGTTCAGGAGGTAAATCGATTGGGGCCATGGATATGATTAAAAACGGCCAATGGTCAGCAGACTAAGGCTAACCCTCATGAACACAAGCGTTGAAAGTTAACTATAGGAGAAATGCACTCGCATTAAAGGCTCCTTAGCTGAGATAGCTAAGGAGCCTAATCAAAATTCATTGGAACTTTTTCGGACCTAGCGTGTAGCAGAAATTATTCCATATCTTGACGCCCAGGGTTCCGAGCGGGGTCACCATTGAGAAAGCCAAAGATGAACAGGCCTACAAAGAATGCAACAGTCAGGTATACAACGATCTTTAGAGTCAGCATCGGGAGTCTCCAAGGACAGACACTTAAATTTATATAAAAACTATTCTATCGCAACATTGAATTCATATATCTAATCTATGGCCATAATCGCAACACCACTGACCATAATCGCCGCGCCCAGCAGTCGTTCTCGTAGTCTTATTTCACCAAAAAGAAAATAGCCAAACCCAACTGAAATCATCGTGCTCATGCGTTTGACGGCAACTACTTGGGCGACGGGAGCCATGGTTAATGCGGCAAATTGTAGCGATACCCCGACGGCGATAAATAGTCCTGCCAGTACGATGAATTTGGCTTGGGCCCTCATGGGACCGATGACGGCGGGGAAGCCGTGGAGAAAGATTCGCTGCCCGACGAAGGGCACCATGCCCATGGCAACCATGGCAAATAGGGACATACCCCAGAAAAGGGAGGATGAGTTGAGGGTGCCGACCTTGTCAAAGTTGGAGGTAATGCTCCAAATGAAGGCGACCCCCACCATGGCCCGACTCCCAGCATTGGTGGCGATGGTTCGTAACGGTGCCAGGGTAAAGCCTTGGCTTGATTTCAAGTTGAGGACATAGGAGCCCACAATTAAGAAAACTACGCCGACCGCATCCAGGCCCGTGGGCCATTCGCCAACGATGATGGGGGAAGTCACCAGGAGAAACAGTGGAGTCAGGGTGACTAATGGCACTGTCAGGGAAAGGTCGGCGGTTTTAATGGCGCGAAAATAGAGGGTAAAGGCCAAGATATTGAGACTTCCCCCCACGAGCAGGGCCAAGCCATAGCGGGGACCGAGGGGGGGCATCCCTTCGGTGACTAACATGAAACTCCCCATTAATAGGGCGCCCACGGTACTAAAGCCCAATAGAACGGAATATTCATCAACGGATTTGAGGGCCTGTTTGCCGGTGACATCTTTGAGGGCTTCGCACAGGGCTGTGCCACTGGATAGCAGGAGCCAGAGCATATAAATCAACTATTTTGAGGGAGGGCTATGTCGGGTTGAATGGGGCGATACTAGTCACCACAACAGCGATCAATGCCTAAGCTATCTAAAAGCAAATCCCCCACGGCATTGGCGACGGCAAATTCACTGTAGAAACTTTTGGAAAAGTCAAAGGCCTGCATTTCGGTCAAAATTGCCATAACCAGGGGGATGAGTTCATTTTCGCCTTCCATACGTTGACGGACGAAGACTTGGGACGCACGCTTAGCAATATCTTGGTTAACGGCCTCTGGTAAAAATTCGGTATCTAACCATTGCTGCAAGGATGCTTTGAGCCATTCGCCTTCCTGCTCTGGGTTTTGAGAGGCGGGTAACGTGACAGATTGAATCGGTTCAGTCATAGCGAATGGTGTAGCGAGAACTATGTGTTTTCGGTTGTAAGTTCTTTTAGGGTAAGTTTTTTTAGGCTACGGTAGGGGAAGGGTTTGAAGAATGTAATGGGCGAGTTGATATCCCCTCTATCTCAGCTGCTATGGCTTACTCGATTCCCCATATTTTGCAGTGTTATGCCCAGGGCTATTTTTTAATGGCCGATAGTGATTATCAAACACTGAATTGGTATTCCAGTCGTAAACGGGCCTTAATTCCGTTGGATGATCGATTTCGTTACCCAAAATCGTTGCGGCGGGTGCTGAATCAGAATCGGTTTGAGATTGCGTTTAATCGTGATTTTAATGGGGTGATTGAAGGGTGCGCCGATCGCAAAACCACCTGGATTTCTGATGAACTCAAGGCGATTTACCGCATGTTGCATCGGGCGGGCTATGCCCATAGCTTTGAGGCGTGGCAAGGGGACCAGCTGGCGGGGGCTATTTTGGGGATTGTGCTGGGGGGAGCGTTTATTGGGGAGTCGATGTTTTTTACGATTCCTGATGGATCAAAGGTGGCGATGGTCAGGCTGGTGGAGTGGCTGCGATCGCAAAATTTCCTTGTCTTTGATGCCCAAATGATGAATCCCCACCTGGAGCGCTTTGGGGCCTACGTGATTGAAGCAGAAGTATACGAAGGGATCTTGGCCGAAGCGGTGCAGCTGCCCTGTCGATTTTTACCCCCGGCCCTACCCACCCGGCCCATGTCCCGCAGAGCTATAAAGCTCCAGGAGTATAATCCCGACTGGAGTGATGGAACCCCGTCAGGACATGCTTAACACAGGCCGCAACGGGGTCCCATGGACTTAATGTTCTAGGCAAGAACGAACGGGAACCCATTGGCACACGAGCTTGCCATTAATGGATTGCCATGTGGCGACTAGTTGCGATCGCTTATCCGGGCGAGAGTCCCGAGGTGGAACAGCACGATACGCATTCGATGGATGGGCATAGGTCAGCATCCGTAGGCACTCCTCAAATTCAATCATTGAGTGGCGCTGACCCTCCACAGACAAAGCTCCCGCGACCCGGCGGGCCGCACGTCCAACCAAAGGCCAGCATCAACTCTTTTGCTTTTAATGTATGGAAGGATACATTTGCACCTAATCAATTTCGGATGGAACCTACCCAGTCCAAGCCTCTTAAGTTGGGACTGGGTAGATCAGCTGACCACTTACTGAGCTTGAAATCCTTTACAAACAAGGATTCAGGCGATTCAATACAGGGTGCATAACGAAACAATAAGGCTGCTACCTGTGAACACGGCCACACAAATGCCTGGTGACAACCAATGAGACGATTCCCAGGAGAGGCAGATTTCGTCAAGCTTTAATCTTGCTGTGGGGCCATGGGCCACAGCACCAAACGCCTTCAGCAGATTGTTGGGGGCCTGGGTAGTGGGTGCCTCCCTGCATGGGCAATCTAACGGGTGGATTAGAGTGAATAACCGGAAACTGCCCCACTACAGACCGCTGCCCATGCTAGCGATGGAACACTTACCGACCAGACGATGACGAGGATTGGGCTGCTGTCCTAGCGGTGGGCTGTCCAGGATCTAAAACTTCCAAGTAGTCGGCCAATTTTTGCCACTCATGGGCAGCCCTGGCATTACCTGCCTCCGCTGCAAATCGCAGGGCATTAATAATTTTATCTTTTTGGCTTTCGGTAATGGTGTAATTCATCTGTTTGCCCTCCCTTGAATCGGGGTTGTAATGCCGTGAGGCTTTTATCCACTAATCGCCTTTATAGGCCTGAGACATTAGAAAGTCTGTAATTTTGACTTCATTTCAGGGTGCAATATGCGATTAAACGCCTCAGAAACTGAACCACTTGCCATACGGGCCTCGAAACCAAGCCACCGTCATAGAGACCTTCAAAACCATTCGTTAAATTAACTAGATGTAGCGCTATAAATCGGCTAACCTGGGTGCAGACTCTACAGCTAGTGGCTAGGTCAACGCTTCAATCCACAGCAACTGTATAGTATAATTGTACTAAAAGCGGGCGAATTCCATGTCCTTTGTTGGTCTGCATATCCACAGCGATTACAGCTTGCTCGACGGAGCTAGCCAGCTGACGCCGCTGGCCGAAAAGGCCGTCGAAATGGGTATGCCCGCCATTGCCCTCACCGACCACGGTGTGATGTACGGGGCCATTGAGCTGATCAAAACCTGCAACAAGGTCGGCATCAAACCCATCATCGGCAACGAAATGTATCTGATCAACGGGGACATCACTAAGCAAGAAAAACGTCCCCGCTA
Source organism: uncultured cyanobacterium (assembly GCA_938029995.1). Classification (GTDB taxonomy): domain Bacteria; phylum Cyanobacteriota; class Cyanobacteriia; order Phormidesmidales; family Phormidesmidaceae; genus Leptothoe. The sequence goes on from CALHGI010000349.1 coordinate 10,283, forward strand.
TCACCAGGTCATTCTCGCCAAGAACACCCAGGGCTACAAAAACCTGGTGAAGCTCACCACCAAGTCCCACCTAGATGGCGTCCAAGGGCGTGGCATCTTTTCCCGACCCTGCATCAATAAAGAACTGCTAGAGGAATACCACGAAGGCCTGATCGTCACCAGTGCCTGCCTCGGTGGCGAAGTGCCCCAGGCCATCATGCAAGATCGTCTAGATGTGGCCTACCGCGTTGCCCAGTGGTACAAAGACCTGTTTGGCGATGACTATTACCTAGAAATCCAAGACCACGGCTCACCAGAAGACCGCATCGTAAATGTGGAACTTGTCCGCATTGCCCGCAAACTAGATATCAAAATTATTGCTACCAACGATTCCCACTTTATTTCCTGTGGGGATGTGGAGGCCCATGACGCTCTCTTATGTATCCAGACCGGCAAACTCGTTACCGAAGATAAACGCCTGCGCTATAGCGGCACCGAGTATCTTAAATCCGCTGACGAAATGCGTCGCCTTTTCCGTGACCATCTGACCCAAGACATCATTGACCAGGCCGTGGTGACCACACTGGAGGTGGCGGAAAAAGTTGAACCCTACGATATTCTGGGCAATCCCCAAATCCCCAATTTTCCGGTCCCAGCAGGCCACACTGGCGAAACCTATATGGCCAAGGTTTCCCGCGATGGATTACTCGAACGGTTGAAGATTGCCTCCTACGATGAGGCTCCACCGGAATATCAGGCACGGCTGGAATACGAAATCCAGATGATGCATCAGATGGGTTTTGCCACCTACTTTCTGGTGGTGTGGGATTACATTAAGTTCGCCCGCGATACGAAAATTCCAGTGGGACCGGGGCGAGGTTCAGCGGCGGGTTCGCTGGTGGCCTACTGCATGGGTATTACCAATATTGATCCGGTACACCACGGTTTGCTCTTCGAGCGCTTCTTAAATCCAGAACGTAATTCCATGCCTGACGTGGATACGGACTTCTGCATTGAAAAACGAGAAAAGGTCATTGAGTACGTTACGGAAAAATATGGCAAAGACCACGTAGCGCAAATTATTACCTTTAACCGCATGACGTCTAAAGCGGTGCTCAAGGACGTTGCTCGGGTATTGGATATTCCCTACGGCGAATCCGACAAAATGGCGAAGATGATTCCGGTAGCTCGGGGTAAACCCGCGAAGCTCAAGGTGATGATTGACGCTGAAAAGACTCCTGAGAAAGCATTTCAGGAAAAATATGAAAGCGGAGACCTGGTGCCTGGCACAGCGGTCACCTATCGACGCTGGCTGGATATGGCCATCACCATTGAAGGGACGAACAAAACCTTCGGTATGCATGCAGCTGGAGTGGTCATTTCGGCGAAACCCTTGGATGAACTGGTGCCGCTCCAGCGGAATAATGATGGCGCGGTGATCACCCAGTACTACATGGAAGATGTGGAAGCGGTGGGCCTACTGAAAATGGACTTTTTCGGGCTGCGCAACCTCACCATGATCCAAAAGGCCGTGGACTATGTGGAGCAGACCCGGGGTGAAACCATTGATATGGATCGGGTGGCCTACGATGATCCTGAAACCTATAAGCTCCTAAGTCGGGGAGAGTTGGGGGGTGTGTTCCAGCTAGAGTCCTCGGGCATGCGTCAGATTGTGAAGGATCTAAAGCCCGATGGTTTGGATGATATTTCATCAGTCCTGGCACTGTACCGTCCCGGTCCGCTAGATGCCGGTTTGATTCCAAAGTTTATCAACCGAAAACACGGTCGAGAACAAATCGACTATCCCCACCAGCTAATTCAGCCGATTTTAGAAGAAACCTACGGCATCATGATCTTCCAAGAGCAGATCATGAAAATTGCCCAGGATATGGCGGGCTATTCCCTGGGAGAAGCGGACCTGCTGCGGCGGGCCATGGGTAAGAAAAAACTATCTGCCATGGAGATGCACCGGGGCAAGTTTATCGAGGGCTCCATGAAGAATGGCGTACCGCAAAAAACGGTCGAAGCCCTGTGGGATCAGATGGTGAACTTCGCCCAGTATTGCTTTAATAAAAGCCATTCCATGGCCTATGGATATGTCACTTATCAGACGGCCTATCTAAAGGCCAACTATCCAGTGGAGTACATGGCGGCACTGCTGACGGCCATCAGTGGTGACCAGGATAAGGTGCAGATGCACATTGCTAACTGCGTCAGCATGGGCATTGAAGTGCTACCACCGGATGTGAACCGTTCAGGTGTGGACTTTACGCCGGAGAATGATTGCATTTTGTTTGGTCTGTCGGCGGTGCGAAATGTTGGATTAGGAGCCATTGAAACGCTGATCCAAAGCCGGGAAGAAGATGGTCCGTTTACTTCGTTGCCGGAATTGTGCGATCGCATCGACCTGCGCGCCGTTAACCGCCGTGCCCTAGAAGCCCTGATCCACTCTGGGGCCCTAGACGGCCTCAACAATAACCGCCGCCAGCTCTTTTCCGACCTAGAATTTGTCGTTGACTGGGCCCAGTCCCGCGCTAAAGACCGTGAAATTGGCCAAGGCAACATCTTCGACATGATGCTGGGCAGCGGAGAGCCTGAAACTACCAGTGACAGTGCCCCTAGCAACAATAGCGGTGCCTACGAAGCAGCCCCTAAAGCCCCCCCCACAGAAGATTACGATTCCCAGGAGCGCCTACGCTTAGAAAAAGAGCTGCTGGGCTTCTATATTTCCGACCATCCCCTCAAATCAGTCCAGCGTCCGGCCCGGATCTTGGCCCCCATTAACCTGGCAGAACTAGGCGACCAACCAGAAAAACTCACCCTCAGCGCCATCGTCATGATCAGCGCCATGAAACCCATCACCACTAAAAAGGGTGACAGCATGGCCATCCTCCAGATTGAAGACCTGAGCGGCCATGCTGAAGCCGTGGTATTTCCCCGTTCTTACGCCCGCATAGGCATGCACATCAAAGCCGATGCCAGGCTCATGATTTGGGGTAAAGCCGACCGTCGTGATGATCAGGTACAGTTCATCGTTGACGACGCTGAACCCATTGAAGATGTAAGATTAGTCACCGTGGAACTTCCCCCATCCATTGCCGGAGATATTGTCCAACAAAACCGCCTCCGCAATATTATTCAAAACCAGCAAGGGGAAGACAAGCGGGAAGCCAAAATCCCTGTGGTCGCCATGATCAGCTACAACGGTCACCGCCAAGTAGTCCGCCTCGGTGCCCAGTTCCGAGTCAAAAACCCAGAAGAAGCAGTGACAGCCCTCAAAGCCGGTGATTTTCAAGCCAAAACAGCCCCCCTCGTCAGCGCCTAAAGCTCTCTCACTAGTTTGTGAACCCGACGTCCACCCCATAGGTGCCAAGGGCAAGGTAAAGACACATCCACCGCGGGCAAACCCTATAGCCCATCCTTCGTAGTACAAATTTTCATCTACCCTGGGGTTGATGGGGAATCCTGCCTATCGAAGCTGAAGCCCCTATGGAAAGAATGCTCCAGGTCTTTGATGCTGGCGTATCTTATAACGAACACTTAATTTTTATCACCGAGCCGTCAAGATCTTCAAAGTCTACGGCACACTGGCCCAAGAGGGTTTGACACAGACTTAAGGACATTATGGCTAATCCAACAGACTACAAAACTGCATTACGCTGTGCCCATTTGTCGAACGAAGTGTACCGAGATTTCAACGACCAACTGCGCTTTAGTATGCGCCCTAGCCTGGTCCCCCAATTGGTTGACATCAAACGTACAGATACACAAGTTGCCCTACTAGAAGACCCCGAAACCCAGTGTGGATATATTGTTTTTCGAGGCAGCAATGCCGACCGTGACTGGCTCACCAACTTAGATTTCTCGCGCTGGTCTGCCGTCAAAGATGCCGTACTAGACGACAAACAACTGGACTACCCGGCAATTTATGGCCCCACGGGGTCCGGGGTAAAAATGCACACAGGATTTACCAAAGCCTACCTAGCAGCCCGGTCTGAAATTCACACTACCGTTCAAAAAAGCACCATGGACCGTTGGATCTTGACTGGCCACAGTTTAGGGGGAGCATTAGCCAAGCTATGTGCAGTGGATTTACAGTTCAACTTTTCACCGCGGATCTCAGTAGAAACCTATACGTTTGGGGCCCCTAGGGTTGGTAACAAGGCCTTCGCCGAATCCTATGACCGCCGGGTGCCTAATACATGTCGGTTCGTAAACGGTAATGATGTCATCAGTGGTTTACCCCGTCGCTGGCAACGCTACCGCCACGTCAAAACCCGCATTCGCTTCAATGCCATATTTAGCTGGCGGATTATTTCCGGCAGCTTGCAGGATCATCGGATTGATCGCTACATAGCCGAGCTGACTAAAAAGGTGGCTGAACAGGCATAGATAGGCAGAAATACGAGTGATCTTGACAGTTCCATGGCCCACTCCCTGACACGACGTTGCAACCTCCCGTTGCAAGCAATGACATCCCCTGGAGAAAAAACAGCCGTTCTAGCCCTGGCCAAGGTTTATTATCTTAAGTAGCTCACATCAATCTGTCTGTGACGACATACCTAAAGGGGTAGCTATGAAAAAAACAGGGCGGCGCAGTAGCAATATCGAAGATCGCCGGGGCAGCAACAGCTCCATAGCGGTTGGTGGTGGCGGACTAGGCGTGCTGGTTTTAGCCCTAGTGGTCACCCTCCTAGGGGGAGATCCCGGCATTATTCTAGACCAAGTGGCTGCACCCACATCCCAAATCCCGTCCCAGCCTAGGCAAACATCCCCAGCAGAAGAGGAACTCGCCGAATTTACCTCCATTGTATTGGCTGATACCGAGGATACGTGGAATCAGATTTTCCAAGAAGAAATTGGTCAGCCCTATCAAGAACCTGTCCTAGTACTATTCTCGGGTGCAGTCCAGTCTGGCTGCGGCGCGGCCCAATCCGCCATGGGACCCTTTTATTGCCCTGCGGATCAGAAGGTTTATATCGACCTCAGCTTTTACAACGATCTCAAAAACCGTCACCAGGCTCCCGGTGATTTTGCCCAAGCCTACGTAGTTGCCCATGAAGTTGGTCACCATGTGCAAAATATACTGGGAATTTCCGATCAGGTACGACAGCTTCAGCGTCGAGCCAGCAAAACCGAAGCGAATCAGCTCTCAGTGCGTTTAGAACTGCAAGCAGACTGTTTTTCGGGTGTGTGGGCCAACCGAGCCGATAAAGCGCGAGACATTTTGGAACGTGGAGATATCGAAGAAGCGCTCAACGCAGCCAGTCAAATTGGAGATGACCGCTTACAGGAGCAGTCCCGTGGTTTTGTAGTTCCAGAATCATTTACCCACGGTAGTGCGGCCCAGCGCGTACGTTGGTTCAAGCAAGGACTAGCCACTGGCGATATTGAGCAATGCAATACATTTAGCAATCAAATTTAAGCTGCCCAGTATAACCTTGGTCAGTATATTTACGCTCAGAGCACTAACACCTGGGTTGAGCAGTCCTTAGGTATACGGTAGCTGGGTGAAACTTCTCCGTGTTTATACGGCCTTAGGTACCGTGGTTTTGATGTGATTTTTGTGTCTCTACGTAAGGCATGCATTAAGGTTGACATTATTGCCCCAAGTGTAAAGTAGACAGCAAGATACAGTGTTTACCGAGGCGATTCATAAGTCAGTAAGGATATCAATAGTGAAGTATGAATTGATACCCACTGATTCCGATGACTTACTCTACTGCTTCACTTTTCCAAGGTGCGATCGCACCATCACGGGCTTGGCAATTAGCCACCGCTGCCCTCATCTCCTTCGGCATCGTGGCTGCACCGGCTCAAGCAGAAGTACGCGTTCTAGACTTTGAAACAAATGCCCAGGGCGAATCCCTCAGCGGCGGCACTCAGGTAAACAATCAATGGTCTGACTGGGGCCTAAGCATCACAGGGAAAAACTATAAAACGGGTGATAACAATGCCCCCCTGCTGCTTTATGACACAAGCCAGTCGGGTGCAGATAACGATCTACGCACCGGAACCACCTGGGGTACTCCCAATCAAGGCAACGCTCTAATTATTCAGGAATACAACAACGGTAGCTACAACCTCAACACACCGGATGATGAAGCAAGCGGTGGCCACATCTGGTTTAACTTTGACCAAGAAGTCGGATTTAACCAGTTTTCGCTCCTCGACATTGACGATAACTTTGGTTCAAGATCTGGCACTCAGGTTCGTGTACTGGGTAAAGACGCCGACAACAACACAGTGCTCAATATCAACATCGATAACCTGATTAAGCGGTTTGCCGCTGAATATGACGATCCAGACCACTCCAAGAGTCAAGGTCAATCCCTTACCCATGGCTACAAAAATGGATTAGGTGAGTACGTTGACGTCACCATCACCCAAGTGGGTAATAAGCGTGACGATAACTCCATGTTTCAGTTTGATTTCGATGAAACCAACTTAGAGCGAGTCCAGTTTCGTTACAGCGGCGTCAGCGGAGCTATCTCAGGCCTCCAGTGGGATGACCTCACCACTGAAGAGCCTCCCCAACTACCCGAACCCTCTATCACAGTTGGCCTAGCCATGATGAGCCTAGTAGGTGCCCGTAAGTTTTTGAAGAAAGACAACGAGCAGTAAGACTTAGCCCATTAATCAAAGGTCACTACGCTACGAATCGATTTACCTTCATGCATCACATCAAACGCCTCATTAATTTTATCCAAGGGGAATGTGTGCGTGATCAAATCGTCAATGTTGATTTTGCCATCCATATACCAGTCCACAATTTTGGGCACATCGGTACGGCCTTTAGCCCCACCAAAGGCCGTACCTTTCCAAACCCGCCCCGTTACCAATTGGAATGGTCGAGTGGAAATTTCTTGACCGGATGCAGCAACGCCAATGATGATACTTTCCCCCCAACCTTTATGGCAGCATTCCAAAGCCTGGCGCATCACTTGGACATTGCCAATACATTCAAACGA
>CALHGI010000350.1 GCA_938029995.1 uncultured cyanobacterium
GTTGCAAATCGAAACCTATCCCAGGGAATGCTGAAAACAGCCTCAACCGAGCGGGATCATAGAACCAGCCACCGCCGCCAGAGCCCCATTCCTGCAGGATTATTTGTCTCAATGACTAGCGTATTAGAACATGTAGAGCGACTAGTCGGCTTAAGACACCTTTTTAGTCGACTTTTTCCCGAAAAGATTGGTTTAGATTTTTCAGTAGCCATTCCCACCTACAACGGAGGTAAACGCCTGGGGGCTGTTTTAGACTGCCTGCAGTGGCAGATAAATACCGCCAACCTGAGCTGGGAAGTGATTGTTGTCGACAATAACAGCACGGATAATACGGCGGAGGTGATCAAACATTACCAACGGACATGGTGCGGACAAATCCCCCTCAGATATGAATTTGAAGCAAAACAGGGGGCTGCCTATGCTCGACAAAAAGCAATTCACGTCGCGGCCAGTCCACTAGTGGGATTTCTAGATGACGATACCCTCCCTGGAATGACCTGGCTAACATCCGCCTATCAATTTGCCCAAGAACATCCCCAGGCCGGAGTGATCGCCAGCCGCATTCGAGGCAGCTTTGAAACCAGTCCACCTAAAAACTTTGAGCGCATTGCCGCCTTACTGGCCCTGACCGAGCGTGGTTCTAAGCCCCTCATGTACGTCCCCAGCCAAAAGGTCATCCCCCCCTCAGCGGGGATGGTGGTCAAACGGCAGGCATGGTTAGACAGCGTACCCACCGAGTTAGTACTCACAGGGCGCACCAGCACCAGTGTGCTCACCGGAGAAGATACGGAATCGATTTTGCACATTCAACGGGCAGGTTGGCAGATTTGGTACAACCCCCACATGCGTTTACAGCATCAAATTCCCAGCACTCGATTGACCCGTCAATCACTGCAAAACCTATGTCGGGGCATTGGGTTGAGTCGCTATCGCACCCGCATGTTGAGCGTTACGCCATGGCGACGACCACCGATGTTGCTCCTATATATGGGGAACGATGTCCGTAAAATTCTGCTCCACTGTCTCCGCCATCGCCAAGATGTCATTTATGACGACGTGGCAGCCTGCGAACTCACACTTTACACAGCAAGTCTAATCAGCCCTTTTTTCATGGCACAGCGCAGCATCAAACAACAACTGCAAAAAGTAGGCCGATGACTGGCTAATGATGAACTAGCCTTGGGATGGTGATTACCCTGAAGTTTGGGCTAAAGGGGCATTAACGAAAAGCTTCTTGCTGCTGAAGATAGTTCTGCAAACGCTCCACATCCTCAGACAATAGAACGTTAAGTTTACCAATGGTAACCACCCCATTGGCATCAGGGGTCAGCTCCAACCAGTAGGCATAGAGTCCGCCCAGGCGCACTTCTCCTTGAATAGCTGTACTGACATCCAACCCATAGTTGTAGATCGGCTGGGCCCGTCGATAATCAGCATAGGTATCGGGACCATAGAGTGTGCGTAAAGACTCCTCTAAACGCACCAGAGTGACGGGCTGATCATAATTAACCAGAATAAATTCTTCACGACGTACGATGGAAAAATCTCGCTGACCTTGGGATGCCCAGATATCATCATCCGATGGGGCATCTTGGAAGCCGCCCACGGGAAAAACACTGGCCTGGAAAGTAAACCGTCGAGAGGGAATATCGGCACGGTGTACCCGCAAGCCTTCACGGCTATCGGCCCGCAGCGTGGGATGGCCCTGCATCCAGGTTTTCACCTCATTAACAGAATGTCCTGGCAGGCCATAGCTGGGCTGCGCAGAGAACCAACATGGCAAGCCCACACCTAGCGCGAGTAAACCCAGTCCAATATTTTTTTTCATATATCTATGATTTCAATTCATGTTGATTAGCTTTCCCATCAAAAGCCAAGGGATAAGCTCATAACCGAACTCTTTATGGCAATCCGGTACGGGATGTCAGGCTAAAGAAGCCTGCCTCACCAAACTTAAAGAGACCCAAAACCTTTTTTCTTTTTCTTTTTTTTGTTCTTTTTCGAGCCTGGGCTATAGCCGCGAAAGCCAGGTCGACCGCCGCCACCGGGCATACCACCGCCCATGCCAGGCATCCCCCCACCCATACCGGGAAAGCCGCCCATGCCCGGGAAGCCGCCCATGCCAGGCATACCACCCATACCAGGCATGCCGCCCCCCTGCCCCATCTGCTGCATCATGGAGCGCATTTTTTGAAAATCGCTGACTAATTTACTAACCTCTCGGTCGGCATAACCAGACCCCTTAGAAATTCGACGACGGCGACTGGGAGAATTGGCCAGCAGATCGGGATCTTCTCGCTCCTGCTTAGTCATGGAGTTGATCATGGCCTCGCAGCGGCGCAGCTGGGTCTCTCCCTGCTGAAGCTGGTCCGCAGATAGTTTGTTAGACATGCCCGGGATCAATTTCATAATGCCGGACAAGGAGCCCATGTTTTTCATCAAGCGAGTTTGCTTGAGAAAGTCGTTGAAATCGAACCGGGCTTCTAGGATCTTGGCCTGCAGCTGCTCTGCATCAGCGATGTCCACTTCTTCTTGGGCTTTCTCCACCAGGGTGAGGACATCCCCCATGCCCAAAATACGAGAGGCCATGCGATCGGGATAGAAGGGCTGCAGCGCTTCTACTTTTTCACCAATACCGATGAACTTAATGGGCTTGCCGGAAATTTGACGAATGGATAGGGCTGCACCACCACGGGAGTCGCCGTCCATTTTGGTGAGGATCGCCCCCGTGATCCCAATTTGCTCATGGAAGGTATGGGTTAGGGTGGCGGCCTCTTGCCCCGTCATGGCGTCCACCACCAATAGGACTTCGTCAGGGCTGATGGCTGTTTTGACCTGCTCTAACTCGGCCATCATGTCCTGGTCAATTTGGAGTCGGCCCGCGGTATCCACGATTACCGTATCCACGCCATCTGCTTTGGCCTTAGCAATACCCGCTTTGGCGATATCAACTGGATTAGCGTCGGTGCCCATTTCAAACACCGGCACATCAATTTGTTTACCGAGGGTAATGAGCTGATCAACCGCGGCCGGACGATAAACATCGGTTGCCACCAGCATGGCCGACCGCTCTTGTTTCCGCAGATGTAGGGCTAATTTAGCGGCAGCGGTGGTTTTACCCGTACCCTGCAGACCGGCCATCAATACTACGGTAGGCGGGCGATCGGCATCGGCCAAGGGCTCGTTAGCGTCCCCCATGAGGCCCACTAATTCATCGTAAACAATCTTGATAAATTGCTGATCTGGAGCGACGCCACTGACGACTTCAGCCCCTTGAGCTTTTTCTTGGACATCAGCCACAAAGTCTTTGACGACGTTCAGGCTGACATCGGCCTCTAATAATGCGCGTCTAACTTCCCGCAGCGCCTCTTTAATATTGGAATCAGAGATTTTATCTTGGCCGCGTAGGGTTTTCCAGGCAGACTCAAATCGTTCTGAGAGGGCTTCAAACATGGGAAGGAGGAAAAATCAGTTAACCGGAGTATTGATCCATACTAATCGCTTTGCCCCACGAGGAACATAGTACTGAAGGGTTTCAATAGATTAGCCCCACCGCGTTGCCCCACGGGGAACATAGGAATTGAACTGACT
>CALHGI010000351.1 GCA_938029995.1 uncultured cyanobacterium
AGCCTTTGGAAAGAGAGATATGTCGCTAAATTGGTCGAGAGATCGCCAAATTCACCAGATCTTAGGACATATCCCCTAGAATTTGCGGCTTCAGAGACGGGACGTCGAAAAACCATTGAGAAAATATCCCCTACAGTTCTCAAAGATGCTTGTCATGCCGCTGCTGCTAGAACCAAAAGCCTTTATACTCGCCACGAGTATTTGAACTTCAACGATACGGTGGATTTAGCAAAGTTTACATTACAAACCTTTCCCATCCTTCTACAGTATTATCAAACCCAGCCGCCACTGATTATTAAATCGTCTACGGATGAAGAAAAGGCAAGCTCGTCTTCTCCTGTTGTTCAATTTGGGATCTCTGAAATCAATACGCTAGCGCATGATTTAGAGGGTTGCATAGCACAAATTCAGGCCCAGTATGCGACCTCAGAGGATTGGGTGACTCAATTGTTCCTAACGTCCCAAATTAATCTAACCAGTTCATCTCTGCTCAATGGTTTGGACCCTGTGGAGCAGGCCATGTTCAAGCCCTATTGTGATCTGTTGGAAGAGTATGTGTCTATTCCTTGGCAGCGTCTGTGTTTGACGGCTGCCAGCTGTAATCAGTCTGATCCACGCTATCGGTTGGTGGAGCGGATGTTGGGGCATGTCTCAGATATCTCTCGGGTGACCTATGGTAAGTGGGCGGCCCAGTTTAGTGACTATGCCAGCGCTAGGGGCGGCTTAAACGATCTAAAAATTAGACGATCGTCGTTGCGAGACTTGGATATGTTTCAAGTTTATTTATGGTTAAGTTTGTTGCAGGGAGAGTTGGCGGCCATTGAGGAAGAGTTGGCGGTCTTTTGTGTTTTGGTATATAAGGGCATGGGTATTCCCTGGCAGATGACCATGGAGGGGACCCGTTTGCTACTTAACGAGATTTTAGGACGGTTGACTTCTGGGGAAAAGGCCACTGCCAACGACGTTGTCAATGGCATGATGGATGCCTTCTTGAGTGCAGAGTCACGGGAGCTAATTTAACGGCTTGGCTATCCCTTGGCTACGGTCATGGCTTTGACGGTGATGTCTCCCGTGAGTACCCTAGGGCGGAAGAGAGTTTTGATTAAAATCCACAGAGATTGGAGTTCGCCCGGTGTGTTCCATCGCTGCCACTGACCGGGGCGGCAGTATAGCAGCTCTACCAGTTTGCGGGTTTCGGCCAGGGTAACATCGTGAAACTGCACCGTGACACAGGGAAATTCGCCCTCATTGCTGGCCCGAGTTAGGAGTCCCCGCAGGTTGATGAGATCTTCGCTAATGGAGAGCTGCACTGGACGCGTTTCTCCTGGGGCTAGTTGAGGTAACCCTCGCTGGGTGAGGGTAATGGTGGCTCCAACTTCCGAAATGGCGGTGGTGGTGCCCCACCAGATGCGTTCTGATGCGGCGTTTGTGCCGTCTCCAATTTGTAGTCGCACCACTCGGCGCAGGTCAAACCAGTCGTAGGGACTGGGACGGGGCACATCCAGCAGGACCAAAAGCGCCGTGCCAATCATCATCAAGTTGTACAGACTCCAAATCCAGCCAATGCCCAGACCACGGAGGTGATTGGCTGCTGCGGGGGTAACTTCTCGGGCCCAGTTGGCGCGCGCCAGGCATTCCCCCAGGTTGAGCCAAATGCTACAGGCGGTGAAGATAAACATCAGAATTAGGGGCCAGGCTAAATTCCAGTTAAAGCGAAATACTTGGCTGGATGTTCCCTTGGGGGTGACCTTAAAACCGCTGCCAAAGGGCGAGAGCATGGCTTGAATGACGGTGAAGGCTAAGGGAAAGGCAAGCACCAGGGAGTAAACATCGGAGAGAATGGCGGAGCGGGAATGGTGATTGAGCCAGGAGAAAACCGTAATTTGTACAAAATAGTAGGGTAGGAAGAAATAGATTATTTCCTCGGGGGTGGAGCGAATGGGAATGACGCCGAAGGCATAGAACAGGGGGGCGATTAAAAAGATAATGCGCGAGATGCTGGTAAACCAGTGGAGAATGCCCTCTAGATGGCCCAATCGCTGGATAAATTTTAGGCCTGGAATGGTGAGGGGATTGGTTTCGATGAAAAAGGCTTGGAGGGTGCCCCTGGCCCAGCGCAGGCGCTGGATAGCGTGGGCCGTAATATTTTCTGCGGCTAAGCCGGCGCTTAATTTTTCGTCTAGGTAAATAATTTTGTGGCCCTGGGAGGCGAGGCGGATGGCTGTAAAGTAGTCTTCGCTCAAGGAATCGGTGACAAACCCGCCGGCGGTTTCTAGGGCGCTGCGCCGGGCGACGAACGAGGTGCCGGAGCATACGACGCTGCCCACCCCGTCTCGCATGGGTTGGATTTGGCGGTAGAAAACTTCTTCTTCGGGGGTGAGGGTGTCTTCTAGGCCCAGGTTGCGGGCGATGGGGTCTGGATTATAGAAACTTTGGGGGGTTTGGACCAGACCTACGGTGGGGTCTTGGAAAAAACCGATGGTGCGGAGGAGAAAGTTACGGGTGGGGACAAAGTCGGCGTCAAAGGAGGCGATGAGGTCGCTGTGGGTGGCTGCGATCGCACTGTTCAAATTCCCCGCCTTCGCATGGTCATTACTGGGCCGAGTGCGATACTCACACCCTAGCCGTTGCGCTAAGCGTCTAATTTCTGGCCGTTGGGTGTCATCTAGCAAATAGATGGTTTTATTGGGATAGTCCATGGCCTGGCAGCCGATGATGGTGCGCTGCAAAATAAATTCAGGCTCATCGTAGGTGGGGATAAACACCGCCACCGATGGCAAAAAGGTTTTGTCCATTACCGCCAACTGCACCTGATCGGCCTGGTTGTGCCGATCGCGCACCCGCAGCAGCAGTAGCAGCTGAATAATGCTCACCAGCAGCCCCAACATTTCCATGGCAAAGAGCACCGTGCTGGCCACACCGTTGAGGGGATCGTTAAAGTTGAGGGTGGATAGGCTGCGCCAGGTGACATAGCGCCCCACCAGGATGAGTAATACGCTGATGACCACCGCCCGGGACCAGGGTTTGGGCTGGGGGGAGATGCGGGTAATGACCACCGCGCATAAGAACAGGGCCACGGTTGGAAAGATCAGGTAGTGGCCTGCCACCATGGGGGCCTCTAGCCACATGGGGGGCGACTGCTGCAGCAGATTAAGCTGGGCAAAGATCCGACTGATTTGCCCTTCCCCCGTAAACCAGGCAAAGGCAGTGGCTAGTGCGATCGCAACTACAGCCACCATCATGACCGTAGCACTAGGGATAGAAATCGGCTTTTGCAGTGGTGGTTTACTGATCTGAGCCATCGATTCTTCCATAAACTGTTACGCATTACTTATAGTTAAACCTATATTGAGTGAATGACTATGGGATGATCCCATGCCTAATTTACACAGCTAAGTCATCTCTCAACTGTTTAATAGATTGCATACTGGGCTGAAATTTTGCTGAGATCTGGGTGAATTGTCACCCCTAAACTTTTCAGTCGGCCATCAGCATTTATTTTTATTTTCATCATGCATCGGGGTAGGCGTCCGTTTACAGTAGTGCTGTCATCTAAACATTGGTATTCATCTATTAGATGACAGTCGCCTGAAAATCCAACCCATACAAAGTATCCAGGCCGCATTCGACCGTTATCTAGTAGACATTAAAACAGAGAGAGAAAAATGGGCATCAACGATTGGCTTAGACTCATACACCCGATTCTGGCGGTAACTGTTGTATTTCCACTAATTGGGATGGTGACCTACTTTGCCACCCAAACTCGGCAACGCCGACTGGCAGTGCAGGCAAAGGAAAAATCAAAAATCCCCCCCGTAGTAGGTAAAGAGCATGTCAACTTAGGCAAGATCCTGACCAGCGCTGTGGTGGGGGTTTCTCTTGTGGGTTTGGCCC
>CALHGI010000352.1 GCA_938029995.1 uncultured cyanobacterium
CAGAATTATCTGGAGCATTATCTGGAGCGGTGGCTGACGGATCGATGGGGGCGGCCATGGCCTCTAATGTCAGGGCTTCCGGTGGCACCACCGCAGCGGCTTGGGTCCGACGCTCAGATAGGCGCGGTTCCCCTGCTAGGCGCGATTCCTCTGCATCGGCGGTCTCCCCGGACGGGGCTGCAGAAGAATCGGGTTTAGGAATAGACGGCGGCCGTGGGGGCAGCTCGATCATGGGTTGGGACTCTTTCTTTTTGGGGGTGACCAGCTCCTTGAGCCAGCCAGCAAAAATCCCGATGGCGGCGACGGGGTTTGGTTTTTCTCGGGTGCGGTTTGATTTTTTTGGAGTAACGGTTTCTACGGGTGCGGCGGCTGTGGGCTCGTTTTTCTTATTTTCTGCCACGGCAGGGGGGGGAATGGCCGCAGGCACAACCATCTTGAGGGCAAATTCGTCCGCTTCAGGTTTGAGCAAGATGGGACTGTCCGGGTCCAGTTCCTGATCGAGGACGTCCTCCACACCGTCTTCCACAAATTCATAATCCTTGGCCAGGGGACGGCTGCCATTAAACCGGCTGCGTTCAGACTTCCCTAGTCGAATGGGGGTTTGCTGGGCCGCAGGGGTGGTTTCTCGACGTAGTAGCAGGGTTTGATACCCCAGCCACAGCAGCAGCCCCACCGAGGACGTCTGCCCCAGTAAAACAGCCCCGTGCATCTGCCTAGCGCAATACCACAGCACCACGGCATAAAACATGCCGACACCGCTCCAAAAAAAGTCTGATCGACGATGGACCTCTGGTAGGATAAAGGCCACCAAATAGAAGCCCAGGCTCCCCAGTCCAACTATTACGGCCAATAGATTTGCCAGCATCCACTCCGACTCCAGCGTACAGAGTTCATTATTATCGATAACCTCCGTAGTTGTAAGATATCTGACTGTACTCCCGTCCTGTAACCCTCATGAGTAATCAGCCCCAAATTCCAGTCGTGGTCAATGGTGCCATGGGCCGGATGGGCCGTGAAATTGTTAAAGCGATCGCAACTGCTGACGACATGAAACTAGTCGGGGCCATCGATCGCAACCTCGACGCCATCGGTGAAGACATTGGTGAAATTGCAGGCTGTGGCCCCCTCGAAGTTCCCGTAACCAACGACCTAGAAGCCACCCTGGTCATGGCCCAGAGTGAGGGCAACGCGGTGATGGTGGATGTTACCCACCCGGCCAAAATCTATGAGCAAGTGCGGGCGGCCATCGCCTACGGTGTCCGCCCCGTCGTGGGGACCACCGGTTTAACCCCCGACCAAATCATTCAACTGGCAGAATTCGCAGAAAAAGCCAGCGTGGGCTGTTTGATCATTCCCAACTTTGCCATCGGCGTAATTTTGATGCAGCAAGCGGCCCTCAAGGCCGCTGAATATTTTGACCATGTGGAAATCATTGAGCTGCACCACAACCGTAAGGCGGATGCCCCCAGCGGCACAGCCGTTAAAACCGCCCAGATGCTCCAGGAGGTAAAACCGTCCTTTAACCCTCCCCAGGTGGAAGAAACCGAAACATTAAAAGGTTCACGGGGCGGTACTACGGCCGAGGGCATCAACATCCACAGCATTCGACTACCGGGGTTAGTGGCCCACCAGGAAGTGATGTTTGGTGCTGCGGGCCAGGTATATACCTTGCGCCACGATGCCATGGACCGGGTGTGTTTTATGCCCGGTGTGCTGCTTAGCATCCGCAAAGTATTGCCCCTGAAGTCCCTGTTGTATGGCCTAGACAAGATCCTCTGATTAATCAATTTAATCAACGGATTAATCCACATCCACACCAATGGCAGCTTGAATATTGTCCAGACCATGGTCGTCGAGCTTGGTCAAAAGCCCTTTGAGGATATTTTTGACCATCCATGGACCTTCATAGATCCAACCGGTGTACACCTGCAATAGGGAGGCCCCCGCAGTGATTTTGGCCCAGGCGTCGTCAGCGGTAAAAATGCCGCCTACGCCCACAATGGGCAGCTGTCCGTTAGTCTTTTGATAAATGTAGCGAATCACCTCGGTGGAACGCTGTCGTACCGGCGCGCCACTGATTCCCCCCGCTTCCTCCGTCACTAAGTTGCCAGTCCGATCTAAACGCTTAGTGACTAGGTGTTTTTTAGCAATGGTGGTGTTGGTGGCAATAATCCCGGCTAAATTATGCTGCTGAGCCAGCTCCAAAATATCGTCAATGTCTTCCCACACTAGATCTGGGGCGATTTTGATCAGCAATGGCTTGTGGTTGATGTTGGCGGTTTGTAAGCCAGCCAAAATGGGTTCTAGTTGGGAACGGGCCTGGAGCGATCGCAACCCCGGCGTATTGGGGGACGACACATTCACCACAAAGTAGCTACCCATATCCCGCAACCGCTGGAAACTTTGCAAATAGTCAGCGGCCGCATCTTCCAAGGGAGTCACCTTAGACTTACCCAGATTGATCCCCCTAGGGAATTCTGGGGACAAGGGCCGTTGGCTGAGGCGTTCCACCAGGGCAGACGACCCCCGATTATTAAACCCCATGCGATTCAGGGCTGCCTGGTCCTGGGGCAAACGAAATAAGCGCGGTTGAGGATTTCCCGGCTGACCATGGCAGGTGACCGTACCCAACTCAGCAAACCCAAACCCCATCAAGGGCCAACAGTCAGCAGCAATACCGTCCTTATCAAAACCAGCAGCTAATCCTAAGGGATTGCTAAATGATTGGTGCCAAAGGGTTTGACTGAGGCGTGGTGACTCCACCTGGCAGCTGTTTTGACACCAAGCCTGGGCAAAGCGACGGGCTGGCTGGCTCCAATATGGAGCCGTTGTCGGAGGCTGAGCGATCCAAGCCAGTGCCTGCAATGTCTGCTGATGTACCGTTTCCGGATCAGCCCCAAAACGCTGAAACAGAAGCGGTAGCACACTAAATCTATAAACATCCTGCAGCACAGGCACAGTCCCCACAAATCATCCTGTGGATTGTATCGTTCTACTTGAGCCCCTTATGCAGCACATGACTGATTTGATCGGGCTGATTTGATGGGGGGAGGCCATTCGCTGGAACGATAGCTGATATAAATATGTAACCCACGTACCCCATGATTTTTAGTCGTCTAGTATAAAAACCATGGGAACCAATTTCTACGGCCCTGAGGTGAGGCCATGGAGGATATCTTACTTAAGCTATAAAGTCCCCAAACGAAGCGTTAAATTAGCCCTATTCCCAACAGTTGCCGCAGATCAGGATAATTTAGATAGCTAGGCTAGATTACATTAAGTTACATTTAAACCGTTTTACCAATTTAGATTTAAATCGTCTTCTCCAGACACTAGTCTGAGTTCCAAAATCTGAGTTCCTATGGTCAGCCCCGTACCCCCAACGACGTGTGAACAACATTTGGCCAATTTGGGCCAGGTTCTCAAAACCGTATGGGAACAGGAAACAGTCGATGGCCAACTCAAGGAGATTGCTGCATACATGCAGCAGCTCTATAGCCACAATCTGACCTGGATTGGCCTCTATGATCCAGATGAACAGAGTTTGAACACTCAAACCGCCGTTTTGACCAACGGAAAAAATTTTTTATGGCAAAAGATCACCCTGCAGCAGGATGATGCAATTCAGCAGGTGATCGAGCGGGGGGTTCCGGCCGCCGTCTACGACCTCCAAACATCCCATCGCGCAGGGGAATGGAAAGAGATTGCTAAGCGTCTGGAAATACACGACGCCCTTATTTTTCCCATTCAACGACAGCAGGAATGTCTAGGCATAGTGCTGTTAGGGACAGCACGCCGGGGCGCATCCTTAAAGTCCGGAGTGCAAAAGAAAACGTTCTCCATCTTGGTCACCACCCTTGCGACCATTCTGCATCGATACCGGCAGGACTATTACCTCCAGATCGAAAAACGCCCATCCCAGCCCTTTTTCCAGCTACTGGCCAAACTAGAAACCATTCAAGAGCTAGAACCTAGGCTGCAGGAAATTGTCGATGCGACCCATCGATTTGTCGGAGCGAATCGTACCCGCGCCTATTGGTTTGAACCACAACAACGCTTTTTCTGGCACCGGGTCGCCAACGGGGGGCACAATCGCCATGCCTACACAACCCAATCACCGGCCCTATCCCAACTGTCGGCCAGTGGTTACCAAGAGTTTTACCAAACCCTATCCTGTGGGGATGTCATCGTCATTGGTGAGGACAGCTGCTCCCACACCGAAGCGGTCATCGAACCCCTAAGGATGGCGTTTGAAAAACCCTCACTGATGGTGGCCCCGATTTTAATGCAGGGAGACTTGCTAGGGTTTTTAATCGTGGAAGCGACCCAACCCCGCGAATGGAGCGTGCCAGAAAAACGATATCTGACGGCAGCCGCTCAAGTGGTTAGCTTGGGGATGCCCATATCAGCACTACAGGAGCGGGTGGCAGACCTAGAAGCCAACCATCAGATTTCCGTAGGCTTAGCCCAAAGCATTCATGGGGATCGCGACTGGCAGTCAGTGATGGCGCAATGTGCGGAGCAGCTCATTGCCACCCTCGAAATCGATAGCCTGCTGGTGCTGATTCCCGATTTGGAATGTGGTGGCTTTGAAGTGGGCTACCAGCACCACAGCACCAATAGTAAACCGGCCCAAGATACCTGGTGCTCTCTCCACGATATTGATTGGCAGCTGTTATCGCGCCAAACAGATCCCGTCTGTATCGAAAATTTGGAGAGTGACCTCAAACTCAGGGCATGGCACCCCCTGTTTTTGCAGATGGGGATGCAGGCAGTCATGGCCTATAACCTTTCCCCTGGTCAAGCGCCAGAGGGTGTGCTGGTGGTGACCGACACCAATGGCCGACGGTGGAACCAAGCAGAGCAAGATCTGCTGCAGTCGGTGGGGCGGCAAATTGGATTAGTGCTCCATCAATGGTCGTTACAGCGCCAGGCCCAGCAGCAGTCCCAAATGCATGACACCATGCAGTGGGGATTGCGCAATCTACAGCGAACCTTTGATGTCACTCAGCTAGAGCAGGCCGCCGCCCACCACATTAGCCAACTGCTGCGTCTGCCCCTAGTGGCCCTGATCGTTTGGGAAAACGATCAA
>CALHGI010000353.1 GCA_938029995.1 uncultured cyanobacterium
TGTTTGGTTCTATGGTGTTGGCCTCCTTGCCTTTCTCTGCCTGCGTTGGGTGAGTCCCCGGTATCCACCTAGACCCCTTTTGATGATTCTCCTAGGGGGAATTACAGGCCTACAGTTCTATTATTTGACGTGGCGCATAAATCATACCCTTGTCCTCACTGGGGCTAGTGTATTTTTTAGCCTGGGCCTTTTAAGTTTTGAGCTACTGAGTACGTTCAATAGCCTGATCAACAATATCCTATTGGCGGCTTCTAAAAACCGTTCACAACAGGTGAATAGGCAACTTTATCAGGTGCGTACGGGGCAATATCGTCCTACTGTGGATATTTTTATTCCTACCTACAATGAACCCCTAGAGGTTTTAACGCGTACCCTCATTGGCTGTCGGTCCCTAAAATATCCCCGTGAATATACCAATATTTGGCTGCTTGATGATGGAGATCGGCCTGAATGTCGACAGCTGGCTCAGGATTTAAAGTGCCGTTATTTAGCTCGCCCAGAGAATGTTCACGCTAAAGCTGGCAACCTTGTGTATGGGTTGGAGCGGAGTGATGGCGAAATCGTTGTAGTATTTGATGCTGATTTTATACCTGTTAATACTTTTTTAGAGAGGACATTGGGGTTCTTTGCTGAGAAAGAGTCCATGGCCATGGTGGTTACGCCGCAACATTTTTATAATCTTGATCCCCCTCAAAAAAATCTTGGAACTCGATTTTTGCCAGGGGACCAAACGAATTTTTACCATGTCATACAGCCATCTCGAGATGCTGCTAATGCCGTTGTCTGCTCAGGCTCTTCGATTGTTTATCGCCGCAGTGCATTAGAGAAAATAGGAGGAATTCCCTGTGACTCCATTGTTGAAGATTATATAACCGGGTTGTCGTTGCAGGCCCACGGATTTAAGACGGTGTATCTAAACGAGATTCTGAGTGTGGGGTCGGCTGCTAATAATATTGATGAATATATCAAACAGCGGGCTCGGTGGGCAGAGGGAACCCTGCGAACGGTCTTTAGCCACTATAATCCTTTGTGGATGAAAGGGCTGAATTTACGACAACGGTTGGTGTATTTGTCTGGCATTTTGTATTGGCTAGAAGAGATTCTCAAGCTGATGAATTATGTCACGCCCATCGTATATCTTTTGTTTGGCTTACAAAGCTTTGCCATTAGCTTTGATGGGCAAACGGTGAATAGCCTGTTTGCCTGTGTGGTGATGGTGCTTACCATCAGCTGGTTGCGGGGAAGCCTGATTTTGTTGAGTATGCATAATATTTTGCAGGGACCCCATGTTTTACGGGTTGCCCTGAATGTGTTTGCACGGCCCAAGCACAAAATTAAATTTAAGGTGACCGATAAATCTCTGACGGACTATAAGGTCCGGTTGAATCTTGTCACCATGTCTCCGGTCTTAGTTTTGCTGCTACTGACAATAGCGGCCATTGTTTACAGTGTTGGCCGTGGTGTTGCCGTTGGTAATTCTAATTCCCTGGTTTATCTTGTCTGGGCTCAGGTCAATGTTGTGTTGTTGGGGGCGGCGCTGGTGGCAGGGGCCAGCACCCCGCGGGATCGTGGTTACCCTCGGGTGGCTTGCTATGTGCCTTGTTGTTTTACCAGGGAAAATGGCTATCAGGGCACGGGGACAGTGGTCGATATTTCTGAGGCTGGGGCGGGTTTAAAGTTGGACCTATCGGAACCACCCATCACTTTAAATCGACATGAGAAAATTTGGTTGGAGATGCCGTCCATTCGTATTCGGGTCCAGGCAGAGGTGCGTCATTTTGGCAAAGTTTCTGGCTGTTTATTTACGGAGCCAGATTTGCAAACATTGTGGAAGTTGGTCAATGTTTCCTATTGCCGACCCACCCATTGGCAGGTGCCTACGGTGGCCAGTGAATGGGATACCCTGCAAGCTATTTGGGCGGGGTTATACCAGTTGTATCCTTTCTATGGCAGGGGATAGGGCGCGTAAGGTAGTTGGCCTAGGCCATACGCTGGCAGCCACAGCTAGCCAAAAGCCATAAAAAAGCCATATTGCCTGGGGGGAAGGTTAGCCCCCTTTGCAATATGGCTTGGGTTTAATTTATGGCGGCCATGGGCCCTGAAAACGCCTGAGCGGACACGTTGGCCTATTCGTAGAGCCAGACCTTAGCGCAGGATTCCCAGCTAGCTAGCTCATCATCGGAAAACCAGAGGGCGATTTCTGTCTGGGCGGTTTCGATGGCATCGGAACCGTGGATGATATTGCGACCAATGGTAACGCCGTAGTCACCACGAATGGTGCCGGGGGCGGAGCTGATGGGGTTGGTGGCACCGATGAGGGTACGGGCTGAGCCAACGACGCCTTCACCTTCCCAAACCATGGCAACCACGGGGCTGGATGTAATGAAGTCTACTAAACTACCAAAGAAGGGACGCTCTTTGTGGACGCCGTAGTGCTTTTCTGCGAGCTCACGGGAGACGGCCATGAACTTCATGCCCACCAGGTTAAATCCTTTGGTCTCAAACCGGCTGACGATATCTCCGATCAGGCCGCGCTGAACACCGTCAGGCTTGATCATGATGAAAGTGCGTTCCACAGTTTTGCTCCTAAAAATACGTTTATTGAGTTTATGGGGACACCGGGCGATTAGATTTAGTCGCCATTGGTGGAATCTATACTCTGCAATAGAGCCAGATCTAGGGTATATCCCTTTGTGGTCATTTTACGTATCCTGGACTTAAAAATCCGGTGTAATGGTTTCTATGACCCCATTCAACCAACCGAGCCTGACGTTACCGTTTCTCGGGATGATGTGGGCTGCAAGATACGGTCCCATGGCGGGTCTGACCGAGGGGTTTATTTGCTAAATCAGCTACGGCATATGGGTCAGGGCAGCAGGGCCCAAAGCTCTTTGCCCAGGGAAATGGACCATGCTGCTATAAGACTGGCCCAAATGACGAGTTCTAATTTGGGTCGTTGGGTAATGATGCGTATCCCTTGGGACCAGGAATTGAGGTTGAGGTTGGACCACCAAAATGTGATGTGATTTTTCCAGAGTCTGGGACTGTCTTGCGCTCGGAACTTGTTAGTCACCATTGAGAGGAGAAAGGGTAGCCCCCCCACTTTTGCATTCATGAGGAGGTGTAGTGCGATCGCAACCACCATCACCACCCAGGAGAGCAGATGACCGTAGTACCAAAAATGATCTAGTTCTCCTTGGGGCAACCATTTTTCGCTCATCATTTTGCCACTAAAGAGGGCAAAGGTAAGGGCCAGGAGGGTGACGGTATTGGTTATGCGGCTGAGGGTATGCCACCAAACCGGTTTACCCACCTGATCGGTCAATTTGGCCACATCATTGGCCTGTGCCAGCCGTTGCTGCCCCTGCTGAAACGCATACAGCACAAAGGCTGGGAAGACCAACAACGTGTAGAGGCCAAAGGTGCCATGGACACCCTCAATTTGCTCATACCTAGGCAGGGGCAATGTGCCCCAACGACCGTCGTAGGTGTTGTAGGTCCAGAATGCGCTTAAAATTGCTGCGACTAGAAATAAGCCAGTAACGCCGTGCAAAATTCGCAAGAGTAGGGGTTGGTAGGGCTGAGCAGATTTCATAAAGGAGTCGGCAGGTATCTTGGCAACTTTTCACAGATCCAGCCATAATCGGTCCAGTCGGGATGTTCTAGGAGTTTTCCCCTAGGCACTGTTTCCCACGGGGCTGATAATTCGCCATGCCAGAATTCGGCGGATTAAAGCATCAGCGGCGCCATAAATTTTTACGGGGGTTAACCCCTTAGCCACGGGCAATTCTGTTGAAGTTTTGCCCGTTTTCTGGCGGTGTTTTTAAAGTTCTAGTGTGTATCCGGTGAAGTTGGCCCTAGAAAGCCTGAGTGTTTTCTGATCCATTGGGTGACGCGCCGCAGACATAACCATGGGAAAACGTTTTCCCATGGCTAGATATAAAAAAACCTAATGCCTTGGCATATTTCAGATGCCGTGGATTGTTTTTATGAGCCCCTTCTCTGATTATTGCCATGCCTTTTTCGAGATCATTTGTTCCGCCCAAAGTAGATCGTTCTAATGCTTCAAGCGCTTCAGTTGAGTATCCTAGGCACGCGTTAAAAAAGACGCTAATGGGTTGGCTGCGGTTAAATTCATTTGCCGGAAAGCTGTTTTGGATGATTATGCTAGGAGCCTTAAGTGGTGTGGGGGGCATGGCATTCCTCTTCAGTGAAATGATCAAGTACCAGGCTGAAGATCAGGTGCGTAGTACGCTGGACGGCAAGGTCAATGCGATCTCATCTGTGACAGAAGCCGCAGAAACCTTAGCCTATGGATTGGGGGTCAGTGCGACCACCTTGCATGAACGGCGGGCTCAGTATCCCGATACCTACCGAGAGCTAACGTTAAAGCTATTTGAAAAACGTCCAGACTTTGTGGTGGGATTGGGGCTGGGGCAAAGTGAAAATGGTCTGATTGACAATCAGCCTTGGCTCTTTCCTTACTATTGGAGCGCATCGTCAGCGAACTCTGAAGATCTGCCTGTCGAGTACGAGGACTTTGCCGATGAGGTCGGGGAGTTTTACCCCGAAAGCGAGCGTTATCAGCGATACTTTGTCCCTAAACGTGAGGTGTGGACAGAGCCCTATGAACAAGGTGACAGCCAGCTGCTGACCTATTATTTCCCCTTATTGGGGAACGATGGCCGTTGGTTGGGGACCACCCTGGTGGACATCGACGGTCAGTATTTAGGTAACTTACTCAATGATCCCGTTTTTCGTAAAATGGGTCATTTTTTATTGTTAACGCGGGAGGGCAATATTGTTGTCGATCCGGCCAACCCCGAGAACAATCTTAAAACCTATGAGGGGATTGATGATTTAAAGGATATCTGGCCCAACATTGTGCGCCATGAAAAGACTGGGTTTTTAGAAGGAGAAGCGGGCTATTGGGCCTATGCAGATGTGCCTGGTCAAGATTGGCTGGTTTTAGCCTTTGTTCCCTATGCTGCGATTTTTAATCGTCTTGCTTTAATCACGCTACTGGCCACAGCCTTGATGATCGCGCTATTATCAGTGGCGATTTCCTTGGCAATTCGTAGTCTCAATCGTCATCTCCGGCCGGTTTTAAACCAATGTAATGAGCTGGCGGAAACCGATAGTGGCCTGTTGGCGCAATGGAACCAGCAGGATGAACTCAATCAGCTGTCCCTGGCCTTTTTTAATATGCTGGATCGGCTTAACCTGAATGCGGAGACCATTCGTCGCCATGAACAAAAAATTGAGCAGGAAACGCTCCATTTGGATCAAGTCTCTGAGCAGTTTGAAGATCTGACCCATCTCCTGTTCCGCCAGGCTGCTAAGCAGCAGCAGCTGGCCCGCAATAGCCAACAACATTTGGCTAAGATTGCCCATGATGTTCAATCGGTGGATATTCAGTTGGATGCTGTAAACACCATGGGACTGGCCCTAAATGGAGAGGTGAGGCGTTTGCCTGCCCATTCATCAGAGACTCTAGCGGCTTTGGTGCAGCAGGTGGACGCATTGAAGAAGGCGATGGAGTTGGGAAATCCCTCACCCCAGTTACAGTTGCTGATTGATCAGGTGGTGAAAAACATCGTTGCATTGCAATCCCACTATCGACGTTGGCCCTCGGTTGATTGTCTGCAACAACAGACGAACGACCTGGTTCAAGCAGGGCAGGTGGCCGCAAAAGAGTCTCAAACCGTTGGGGAATTGGTGCAGTCCATGGCTCAAATGCTGGCAGAAATTGAGCAAATTTCTACCACACTGGTTCGCCGTTCCCAGTCGGTTTCCGATTAATCAGGGGGGGGCTTGGGAAGGGGCTGGCTTGAACTGGCGCCCATGGCCGAGTTTCACTAGCGCACATGACCTAGTGGGAATGGCTAATCTGACCTAATAGGAATGGCTTAACGGCAGGTGGGAAGTCTAAGACTAGAGAGCCGTCCCATCGCCCCAGGGCA
>CALHGI010000354.1 GCA_938029995.1 uncultured cyanobacterium
ATCACCCAGCAGCCTATTGGGCCATCGTCCCTATGACGTGGCCGAGGCCAATCTCCTGGTGCCGTTATCAACCAATCCCCAAGTCCTCCTCCACCCAGAGGTGGCCCAAAAGGTAGAAACCATGATTACCCAGGCCAGGTCAATCGGTATCGGTTTGGATGTGATCTCTGGATTTCGTTCCCTAGAAGATCAGCAATATTTATTTTTTGATC
This sequence comes from uncultured cyanobacterium, assembly GCA_938029995.1. GTDB lineage: Bacteria > Cyanobacteriota > Cyanobacteriia > Phormidesmidales > Phormidesmidaceae > Leptothoe. Next base: position 213 of record CALHGI010000354.1, read on the forward strand.
TCAAAGCGGAACGGGGACAAACCACCCAAACCCGAGCCGAGGTCAGTGCACCTCCGGGGTATAGCGAGCACCACACGGGCTATGCGATGGATTTTATTGATGCCGATCAACCCGCTGCTGATTTAAATCCGTCCTTTGATTCCACTGAAGCGTTTCGTTGGCTCAACGAGAATGCGGCCTATTACGGGTTTGAGATGTCATTTCCCCAGGGAAATGACCAAAATGTTACCTATGAGCCCTGGCACTGGCGCTATGTGGGCAACCAGGAAAGCCTAGAGCTGTTTTACCAAGAAAAGAATTAACACCGAGCAGCCCCATTCCCCCCAGGGAAACCATGGGTAGGGGATGGGGAATGGGTCTTATTCACCGTCTAGGCTATCGTCCCCCTGAAGCTCCGCGTCAGTCTGAGGCTCCGCGTCAGTCTGAGGATCGGCGTCAGATTCATCAGGTCCTTCATCGGGGTCGTCCCCTGACTCATCGTTCTCTGACTCGCCTTCCTCTTCCAGCGGGGTCTCCTCGTCGGGCAGATTGTCCCCTGCATCGGAGTCATCCTCTGTTGAATTTGATGCGCCATCGTCCTCCTGAGGCGCTTCCCCAGACTCATCCTCCCCCGCTTCAACCGGAGCGGCGGCGTCTGACTCGGGGCTATCTTCAGCGGGGTCATCCTCGGCTGAACTTGCCCCATCGTCGTCCTGCGAGGCTTCTTCCTCTGGCTTATCTTCCCTGTCAACCGGAGCTGCTTCTGCCTCTGAATTTGATAAGAGCCACTCTTCCTCTGGACGCTCCAAGCCATTTTCTAGCCTTTTAGGCACCAGGTGAATATCCACGGAGTTAGCGGTTGCCATATCCTGGGCCGTCATCACATAGAGGGATGTACCACTAAAGTCTTCATCGCCTACGGTGAGGGTATGGCTTTCGCCATCCACCGTTAGTTCAATCGTGGCGACAGGCGGCTCCAAGCCATAGGTGTCTAACTGGCTGGTGTTAACAACAATCGTCTCTGTGATGATGTCACTGGTGATGATATTGAGCAAAAAAGCGATGGCAGAGGGATCCGCTGGGGCGGCATCCGGCTCAGTCATTTGCCACGTATCATCGGTTTTGGCAAAGGCTAAACGTTCATCGTCTAGCTCAATGGAAAATGAACTGACATCGGTTTCCGTAAACTCGTAAAGGGTATCACCATCGGCTGATTGGGGGCCTTTTTGGGTTTCAATGATGGCGACTGCGGTGGCTGATGCGATCGCAACTGCCAACAAAATTCCCGTACTGCGCTGTATTTTCATAGTGTTTATAGACTCCTTAGCGACGACGGAACCAGGTAATGCCGGCCCCCACTAACCCCACCAATGGGAATACCACCAGGGCTAAAACGATCACCATAATCTGTCGAGATACGGTCATGGTGATGCGGCGGTTGGTAATCTCCTTGGGGCGAATCGATAACGTAGCGTTATCTAAATTACTCAGCCAGGTAACACTGTTGAGAAACACATCGCCATTGATTTGCTGATCAAACAGTCCATCCGTTGCAAAGGTGGCATTCCCAATTAGCACAAGGCGCGCTTCTTTCTTGGGCTCATCTGCTGCTGCGTCCAGGGACTCTTCTGCGGCATCCTCTGTCTCGGAGTCTTCTGCCTCGGAGTCCTCTGTCTCGGAATCTTCTGCCTCAGAGACCTCTGCCCCAGAGACCTCGTCAAGGCTGTCTTCAAAGCTATCTGAATCTAGCTCAGAGTCTTCTTCATCAGATAGCTCATCCTCAAATGGGTCCGTTTCCTCCAGGCCTTCTGCCTCAGATAGCTCATCCTCAAATAGGTCCGTTTCCTCCAGGCCTTCTTCACCGGGAAAACCATCGTCTTCGTCAAAGGCAGCCTCTTCCTCAGAAAGGGATTCTTCAGAGTTCTCCTTTGGGGATACCTCGACCTCTTTAGTTAAAACAACACCAATATTAAATGGCCCCTCCGGGGACTGCTGGGTGTCAACATTCAACTCCCCCGTTTCAGACAGAGGTTCGGCATAGCTTTGGGCATTACTCAAAAGTAAGGGGGTCGCCTCCACATCATCCACGGGTTCCAGCTGAATGGGTCGGGCCAGGGGATAAAATGAACGGCCACCGTTAAAGTCTGCGGTAATGGGATGGGTGCCATAGGTGGTCACAAGGGGGGCCGCAGGCCCTAACCCCACAATTTGCCCCGTATTGGAAGCGTCGATAATTAGCCGTTCATCTAGGGCCAAACCCCAGTCTTCTAACAACTCATCCAACTCGGGCTCGGTTTCAGGGTCCAGCATTAATAAAACGCTACCGCCGTCATCTAGGTAGGTTGTGAGGGCCTCTACTTCTGGTGGAAAAAACGCTTGTTTAGGCCCCGCCACCACCACCGCATCCGCATCGTCGGGAACAATGGCCGTTTGGGCCAGGTTGAGCGCTTCAACGGTAAACCCATCAGCCTCCAAGGCTGTTGCCGCCTGGGTATAGCCCGAGGCACTGCCATCAATCACAAATTCTTCGTGACCTTGGATAAAGTAAACCACTGCGTTGCGATCTCGACCCAGCTGGGCCAGTTTATTAGTCAAATCTTGTTCCGTTAACCCTTGCCCCCCCAAGGCCTGCACAAATACCTTGTCATCCCCTATGGCTAAGTGGACTTCCCGACCCTCACCAGTGACATTAAACTCCCGAGCCGCTACTGGGTCCTGAAACGGATTAACGTGCTCGTAGGTAAGCCGGTCGTTAAATTTCCGATAGCTCTCCAACAGCTGTTTGTCATTGGGGTTAAAGGCTAAGTCGAAAACCACCACCTTAACCGGCTGATCTAAATTAGTGACCACTGACCTAGACTCGGGGGCGAGGGTAAACAAACCGCCCTCGGTCAGGTCAAGGCGGGGGGCATATTGCACCGCTAAAAAATTAGCAACACACAAAATAAGCACCATGGACAGGGTGGCCAACACCGCATTGGTGCCCGCCTGGGTAGAGCGATTTTGCCAAAAGCTACGGTAACCAAAGCCCCCAAAGACCAAACTCCCTAGGACCAGCACCAGCCCTAGGACCAGAAGCACAATGGGCAAGGTAGTCCAAGCGTCAACAAAACCAGCCACTAGACCAGCCGTCGTTAGGGCTAACCCAGGCCATATCAGCCAGCGAAGATATTTGCGAACGGTAGATAGCGCTTTCATAGAAAGGGGCAGAAAGGAAATTAACAGAAAACAGGTAAGGGAGGCAGGCGTTTTAAGGTCTTAGTTTCTCTGAAACCTAAATGCTTCGATGGATTGGGCGGTGAGGAAAATCCCTAGGACAGTGTAGGAGAGAAAGAGAACTAGACCACTGACATCAAAAACGCCTTGGGTAAAGTCGTTGTAGTGCTTGAGCAAGGAGAGGTGACCGATGGCGTCACCCAGGGGACCGGGTAATCCACTGGCCACGCCTTCTACCACAAACAGAACCAACACCAGGGCAAAGGTCAGGACGGCCGCGAGCACACTACTTTCCGTTAGGGAGGAAATGAACATCCCCAGGGAGAGGACCCCTGCAGCCAGTAGAATCAGCCCGCCATGGCCCAACAGCAATAGCTTTAGATCAAAGGGGGGGTC
>CALHGI010000355.1 GCA_938029995.1 uncultured cyanobacterium
AAAGATGGCCATCTGCAATTTGACCGGGACTGGGAAAAAATGGCCTTTGGTGTGGCCATTGCCCTTTCAAAACAGGGCCATTATGAATGGGAAGAGTTTCGCCAAACGCTGATGGCGACCATTGCTGAATGGGAAGCTACCCACGAGCTGGATGATCCGGAATGGGACTATTACCAATGTTGGCTGACGACGCTGGAGAAGGTGATCGTGGCATCAGGGGTGCTTCAGCCGGGGGAGTTAGAGACCCAATTGGCCCAGCTGCTGAACTGCAAGGCTATGGCTGAGACATCCAACACAACAATTTGAAGTTAACTAAATGGACTGCCATGAACTTTAGATCCAGGATGAATGATTTAACTCCAATGATGCGCAAAATCAGGGTATCGATTCTCTTAATGTGTGTTGCCTTACTGGCCTTGGCTCCCCCGGCCTTGGCCCACCACCCCTTTGGTGGCGAGGCTCCGAGTAATTGGGTGCAAGGGTTGTTGTCGGGCATAGGGCATCCGGTTGTCGGTCCGGACCACCTGGTGTTTACCTTGGTGGTGGGCGTCTTGGCCACCCGGTTTAAGCCTGGCTGGGTGATTCCCTCGGCGTTTTTGGTGGCGGCCTTGACTGGAACAGGGTTACACCTGATGGCGTTTGACTTGCCCGCTCCTGAATTTATGATCTCGTTGTCGGTGTTGATATTTGGGGTATTGGCGGTTTATGGAAACCGGTTGAATATCGCAGTTATCGCTATGCTTGCCGCTATCGCGGGTTCGTTCCATGGCTATGCCTATGGTGAAGCGGTGGTGGGGGCTGAGATGACACCGCTGCTATCTTACTTGATTGGGTTTACGGCGGTTCAGGGTGCGATCGCAGCCTCTGCATTTTGGGTTATCCAACGGGGCATTAATCCTGGCCAGCTAGCCCAACGGCTACGCTATGTGGGGTTGGTTGTCTGCGGTGCCGGTGCCGCGTTTCTATCGGGTGTAGTTTTGGGCTAATCTTTACCGCAGTTTTCTCTCCGTGCCTTTCATCAGCCCTGGTTTTGCCAGGGCCTTTTTTTATGGAAAAACAATCTCCCACAAGTATCATTCCGGCCCAACCCTATGCCTTCACCCTGGACTTGGAACATACGGCATTGCTGGTGATTGATATGCAAAATGACTTTTGTACACCGGGGGGCTGGGCCGATGCCAAAGGGTTTGATGTCGGCCAGACCCAAAGGCCGATCCGGCCATTACAAACGTTACTCAAGGGACTGCGACAAACTCCGGTCACCATTGTCCATACCCGTGAGGGACATCGACCCGATTTGAGTGATTGTCCACCCCATAAGTTAGCCCGCTCGAAGCGACAGCATGCAGCCATTGGCAGTGAGGGAGCCATGGGCCGATTTTTGACCCGTGGCTCCAAGAGTCATGATTTTGTGGATCAGCTGCAGCCGGTGGCGGGGGAAATTGTATTGGATAAACCTGGAAAGGGATCTTTTGTGGCGACGGATTTGGATTTAATTTTACGGCAGCGAAGCATTCGACAACTGTTACTGACGGGGGTAACGACGGAATGTTGTGTGCACACCACACTGCGCACGGCGAATGATTTGGGCTACGAGTGCTTGCTATTGGAAGATTGTTGTGCGTCATTGAAGCCAGAGTTTCATCGGGTAACCGTAGAGATGACCCAGGTGATTTTTGGTTGGGTGACAACGTCTGAAAAACTATTGGCCGCCATCGGGTTAGGGATGGAGGCCACTATAAAACAATAAGCGGGGGAAGCAGGGAGGAGAAGACAGGAAAGTACCCCTGGGGGTACTACCTGAGCCTTGCCCCGGCATTCCATACTTTAATTGGCATCCAATAATTAAGTATGCAACTTACTAATTCCCCTGAGCATCTAGACACCCACATTTTACGTAGCTATTCCGTTCTACGCTGGTGTATGAGTGTGTTGGGCTTTATTTTGCCATTGCTGCTGGTGATTAGCGGCCTGAACAGCTGGTGGTGGATTCCGGCCCCCCTGGCGGTTCAGAATTCGCTCAGTGCTTACTACCATGCCGGATCAAGCTGTACCGCTTTACACGGCGTCTACCGAGATTTATTCGTGGGTTGTTTGGCGATGATCGGTGTCTGTGCGATTATTTACAGTGGCTTTGGCAAGCTAGAGAATTGGCTGCTTAATATCGCGGGGATCTGCCTGGTGGGGGTTGCTTTTTTTCCCATGGGCTGGCCTGAATCGCCAGCGATGGCAACCTGTGAGGCTACCCATGGCTTTCAGGCATTTGAGCCGAGTAAACTGTTGGGGCTACCTTTGGCGATCCACTTTATTGCGGCAATTATATTTTTCATTGCGATCATGGTGGTGAATATCTACACGGCGATGGACACCGTCAACCTGATCGAGGAGGATGGCAAGAGAGCTTTTTGGACGGCCATCTTTAGGGTGGCGAGGTTTCTAATGCCGATGTCCATTGGCCTGGTGCTGCTGCTGAGGCTGGCGACGGGGACAAGTATTATCGGTGATCGACTGATTCTGTGGATTGAATGGGCGGGGATATGGGCGTTTTCCCTGTACTGGTTGCTGAAGAGTATTGAGATTTTGAGTAGTAAGGTGGATGTTGATATGGTGAATGGCCGTGTGGTGTGGGAGACACTTGCTGATGGTGGCGGCAAGGTCAGTAAGCAGCTCCATCGGTGCCATGCCTCTGATGGGG
>CALHGI010000356.1 GCA_938029995.1 uncultured cyanobacterium
TTGGGTATGATCTTCTAGTGTTTCCCAAGTTACTAACAATACATAGCGGTTCGCTATTTCCATGCATTGTTGCAGCTGATGCCCCCGATAGCCAGGCATGCTACTGATAATGCTCTGGGCCAGTTGAAATACAGCTTCAAATGCAGCGATTTCTGCTGGTTTCACGTTCAGAATGGCCAGTTCTAAAATCATTCAATGATCAAGCTGAAACTGCTTCCCCGTTAACTATCATTGCTTTTCCGGTGGCAAAACTCTCGTCGATTGGTCGGTGCCCTGGTTCAGTGGAGAAGCTGATTAAACGCCCACTGCCTAAAGGGGAACTCCTTTGAAGTGCGGCTGGATAACGCTTGCTAGTAACAACCATCCCCTAGGGCATATCCCTAGGGGATGGTTAATGGGTTTAATAAATTCGGATTGTGGACTAGGTGTGGCTAATTAATGCCGCGGCTGCACAGAGGCAAACCATGACAAGGCCCAAGGCCCAAATTAATTCATAGAGGGCGTAGTTGACATGCTCTGGATAGCTACTGGTCCCACGACTACGGTCGTTGTCTGGCATTAAAGTCATTGGCCTTACTCTGTCCTTTGGACCCTATGGAGGCCCATGAAGATTGTTGGAATGGGTTAAGGCAACTAGTCTAGGCAGGTATTTTTGGGGATCATGGATCTATTCCAAAAAACTTTACCTTTCCATGCCCAACGGCATTCCGTTGTTAGGACAGAGGGCGTTTCTTACCGTAGTGCTTCTACCGCTGTGGCGGGGCCCAAAATCGAAATGTAGGAGTCCACAAAGCATTTTTTCGCCGCTGCTTGGGCCGCTTCAATGGTGACGGCGGCCACATCTGCTTGGAACTGGGTGTCAAACTCTGTGCCGAGACCCAAAATCTCATACCAACCTAGTAACTGGGCAATCTGGCCGTTAGTTTGTTTGCCCAAGGCATATTGCCCCAGCATTTTATTCTTGGCGACCTGTAGCTCATGGTCCGTCAGGGGAATTTCGCATAGGCGGCGTAACTCACTTTGTAGACCGTCTAGGGCGATGGATGTATTTTCTGGGGCGGTGCCGATGTAGGTCACAAACTGGGACGGACCTAAGCGGGTGGGATAGAAGGCGGATACGTCGTAGGCGAGACCCTGTTTTTCTCGCAGTTCGACGAATAGGCGGCTGGATAGGCCATTCCCCAGGTGGGTGCTCAGGAGTTTGAGGGCGGCAAAGTCTGGATGTTTTACGGAGGCGGCCAGATAGCCCAAGATGACAAATGCCTGGTTAGTTTCCTGGGGGGTGACGATGCGATAGGCGTGGGACTCTACCTCTGGCAATCGTGCTTCGGGGGCTGGCCCCTCGGGGGCTGTCCAGTTACCTAGTAGTTTGTCCACTAGGGCAACGGCGCGTTCAGGATCAATGCGACCGACGATGACAACCACCATATTGTCGGGGCGGAAGTGCTGACGATGGGCTTCTAGGAGCGCATCGCGATCCATGGCGATTAAGGTTTCCTCTGTGCCCAGACTGGAAAAACCGTAGGGATGTTGGCCATACATGCCCTCTCGAAAGTATTTGTAGGCCACGCTAAAGGGCTGTTCTTGCATGGATCGCAGCCCTTGGATCGTGAGCTTGCGTTCCAGTTCAATTTCATTTTCGGGAAAACTGGGCTCCCGCAGAATCTCGGTGGCGAGGGTGAAAATTTTCTCAAAGTCGGCGGAGACGGTTTTGACGCTGACCAGGCTATAGTCTGAGGCGCTATCTGCCCCTAGGCTGGCGCCGACGTATTCAACAGCTTCGGCAATCTCTAGGGAGCTGCGGTGGACGGTGCCCCTAGTGAGCAAGGAGGTGAGCAGGCTGAAAATCCCTGCATTTTTTGGGGTTTCATGGCCTTGCCCAACGGGTAAAAACACCCGTGCTGAGACGATATCAGCGACTGGATTTTCGATGGCGATAACTTTGAGGCCGTTGCCCAGATGGGTGGTAATGGCGTTTTGCTTCGGGGCAGTGGATACAGTCACAGGTGTCGTGGTTGAGAGTGTTTAGTGAAGGATTTCAGGATATTCAGAGGTCAGCCATCATAGCTATTGGGTAGGACCCCATGAATTTAGGAGTCGGCCGTTGAGAGCCAGTCGGTAGAGACCCATTTAGGCGGCGGGTGTTAGAGCTAGGGTACCGCAACGGTGGGGAGAGAGATACTGTTCGGCGAGGGCCATCAGCTGTTGGGTTGTGTAGGATTCGACGTAGCCAGGATAGGCCAGGGCTAGCTCAGGGGTCGCCAGGGTCCCATAGTACCCGTATAGTCCGGCCAGCTGACCTGGGGTTTCCATTGAAAAGGCGTAATCGTTGCATAGCACTCGTTGGGCTCTCTCTAACTCTACCGTTGTCATTGGTGTGGTGGCTAGGGCGGCGATGCGATCGCAAATCACCTGTTCCACATCTTGAATATGGTGGGGGGCTAACCAGGATGACAGAACCAACAAACTACAGTCCTGCTGTACCGAAAAACTGCTGGCAATCTCATCCACCCACTGGCGTTCTTCCTGGAGTTCTCTCACCAGGCGCGACATGCGCCCTTCTGCGAGGACCGTCGCCAAAATATCCAACCCGCTAGCTTTTTTCAGATCCTGGATACCAGGTCCTAGCCAGGCCATCACCAATCGCCCATGCTCCAGCCTGGGCAAGGCTAACGTTTGTTTAGGACGGGCTTGGGGGTGGGCCAGCAAATGGGGGGGAGCAACATGACCTACCTCGGGGCAGGTTTCCCGGTGGGGAAATGTTCGAAACTTAGTTTGGACGAGGTCTAAAACCCGGTTTAAAGAGACACCACCGGTGACCACCACCTGCATATCCTCCGGCTGGTAATAGGCCCGATGAAACTGGCGCATTTCCTCTGGGGAACGGGCCTGCAAAATTTCTGGGGTGCCCAGCACTGAACGTCCGTAGGGATGATCGCCATAGATCATTTCAGACAGGGTTTGGAAGCCAAGCCAGTCTGGATCGTCCCAGGCCTGATGAATCTCTTCAATCACCACCTGTCGTTCCCGAACAAACTCATCGGCTGGGATAGCGGCATGGAGGAGAAGATCTGCCAGATAAGGTAGGGCATGCTCTAGATCATCCGC
>CALHGI010000357.1 GCA_938029995.1 uncultured cyanobacterium
CATGTCTCAGCTTTTTTATGAAAACGAATGCAGCGCGCCTTGAGCATGCCTCAGCTTTTTTATGAAAACGAACGCAGCGCGTCTGCTGGACTCCTTGGCCATTAACTACGAGATCCTCACCTACACGGTGGATCCCCAGAATCTAGTGGCTACCACCACAGCGGACAAACTGGGGTTACCCCACGATCAGGTGTTTAAAACCTTGGTAATCCGTGGCGATCGCCATGGAATTTGTTTGGCGGTACTCGCAGCCAATGCCCAGCTTGACCTTAAGGCTCTGGCGAAACTGACCCAGGACCGTAAGATGCTGCCCGTCGCCCTCAAAGAAGTTCAGCCCCTAACCGGCTACATCCGAGGTGGTGTCACCGCCCTCGCCTGTAAAAAGAACTATCCCACGTACGTGGATGAATGGATTGAAGCCTACGATCAGATTGCCGTATCAGCCGGCATGCGCGGTGCCATGCTGTGGCTCACCCCCCAGGATTACATTAACGCCACCCAGGCTACGGTGGGGGGCATTATCACCCACACCCATTAGGTCAACAACATATAACCACGACCCTGGATAGTCATCAGGCGGACCGTACTGCTGTCGAGCTTAGTGCGTAGTCGAGAGATATGGACATCCAAAGCCTTAGTCTCCAGATCCGCTTCATCGGCATAGCCCCATACCCGTCGCAAGATACGTTCTCTCGCAAAGATTTGTCCTGGAGACTGGGCCAGCAAATATAGAATATGAAACTCGATTTCGGTTAGGCGAATATAGGTATTTTGGTCATAGACTTTTCGAGTTTGGGGATAGAGGATGAGATCTCCCACAGAGAGGGCCTCTAACTCGCTAACGCGAGCAGGGGCCTTGCTCCTAGTGTTTGGAGAAGATCGCCTTAAGATCGATCGAATGCGTGCAATTAGCTCTCGACTGGAAAAGGGTTTAACAATGTAGTCGGTAGCCCCTAGGTCTAACCCCGCCACCCGATCAGATGGACTGCCGAGGACCGTCGCCATCACAATGGGGACATCTGACTCTTGCCGAATTAGCTGACACACCTGTAAGCCATCTAACTTAGGCATCAGGATATCCAGCACCACTAGGTCCACGTCATAGGACCTAAACTGCTCCATGGTTTCCTCACCATCGGCCGCTAAAACTACTTCATATCCGGCATTGATAAGATTTCTCCGCAAAGCATTGCGGATATGAACTTCATCCTCAGCAATTAGGATGACAGCCTTCGATTTATCCACCTGATATAACCTCTGTGCACGGCCCTGCCAACTGCGTACCAAGCGGCATACAGCTGGTTTATTTGGAGCATCTTGGAGGATAAATCGGTAAAAACTATCTAGGTCTTATTGTCTAGTTAGGGCAACGTATTAATCGCTAACCAAACAGATGAATCGTAGGGACATAAGTGATATTCGTCCCTATGAGCATAGGACCTAATAAAAAAATCCTTAGAAAGGAAACAAAAGTGACTTAATTGCTGTTTGTCGAATCAAATCCTCTTAATGTTGCGGTGTTTTACGTGTTGATGAAGTCTAACTAGTTTGATACTTTAGCATTCGAAAGGTCTGATTAAGACCTTGTTTTAACTACGGACGGGGATGGCTTAATAATTCGACACATTTTTAAACAAATGTGTCATACAATCGACGCTGGGGAACGACTGGAGTCTAATACCCCTATGAGTTCATGTGAGGTTCTAAATCGGTTGCCTTGTTCGCTGTATGTTTTCTGGAAGGGGCTCGAAAGTTTGACTTGCGGTGTGTTCGCGAATCAAATTCATGCTCTTTAACCTAAGGAAAGCTGCTTTGGATAGAGGTATAAGACAACTATTTAAAGGGCTAGTGACCGTTAACTTTCATCTCTATAAATTTAAAAGCCCGTCGAATTTTTTCTGCTTAATATGTGCGGATTGATCGTGTTGATGCAAGTCTTTAATCCGTCTATTTCTGATAAAAGATAATTTTTCTATTTTTGTTTTTTCTATTTTTTGAGAGGTTTTTAGGTAGATCTTTTTAGATTTTTCTAATTTGTTTCTCGGGTTTCATTGGGTGTAAAACTAGAAGAATAGTCCTGTGGTTGCTGAGGGTGTTAGGGATATGTCTCTAATGCTTTTTTGGCTAGCTAACTTGGTGTGATGGCTTGCTCATATCTATAACTTTCTGGCGTCTTGATGGCAGCTTGTTAGGGATTGTTTGGTTGGCTTCGCTGAGTGTAGTGCGGCTTTGAAGAAGGAGGTTGGGGCAGCTTTGGTGAGTAGTCGATTTGAGCGTGATTCATTTAAGTCTGGGGCAATGGATTCAGGCCAGCGGATGTCGCCTGCTCTAAGTGGTCCTTCTGATGCACTTAATCCTCAGTCTTTAATGGAGAGGATTTTGGGGGTCGCACGGCAGGGGGGCTCGGTCGAAGATTTGATGGGCTGGGTGCCAGAAGCTCTGGCCCAGCGCTTTGGTTTGCAGGATTGCCAAATAGAGCTGTGTGACGGTGCTCGGCAGACGGTGACCC
>CALHGI010000358.1 GCA_938029995.1 uncultured cyanobacterium
GTCCTTAACCAATCCAAACCACTAAAGATAGCTGAATGCCTATTAGCCATTGTCTTGGGGCCAAACCTGCCCGCTTCGTTCCGTATCAATCCGAAAGTCAGAATATCTGCGATTAAAAATCTCCCGTCCCAACTGCTCAGCCGCCATACTCGGGTCCCTAGGATCCTGCACCACCTCACTGCGGCTGTTGCCAATACCACGTACCACACCAACAAACTCAGAATGGGTATACCGACAATACTCCTGAATCTGATGGACAATCCCCAGCGATGCCCCCGGATAGGTTTCCTCGGACGCTAGCACCAGACCGATGCGCTTGCGCGTCATCTGCGCCATAACCTGGGCCGAGTCAGGATAGGACGCCGAGTAGTAACAGAATGTCCGATCGAAAAATACCTTTGTCTGGGCAGATAACCCATACCAATAAACGGGCGAACAAAAAACAACCCCATCAGCGGGCAGAAAGTCGTCAAAAAATAATGCGCGATAATTATCTTCAATGGCACATTCACCATTGGGAAGACGGCACTGGCGACAATCCCGCAGAAAACTCGACGTTGAGTCGTCAATAAAGCGCAGCGATACTTCTATTTTTGCTGCTTCAGCTCCCCGCTGAACAGCGGCGGCAAGGGTGGCGGAGTTACCAGCTCGACGAGGGCTGCCCACCAGAATCAGTAATTTTTTTGAATCAACCATGCCAAAACAACTCGGTAAACAATGAACAGGTTGGACCGCTATGGTCAGCGCTTAGGGGTATGTTAGGGATATTTAGGTAAATAATCTACTGTTTTGAGATACTTAGCCATTGAGTTGATGGGTACAACTTAAGCCCCAAAAGGATAGTGCCGTTACAGCTTTAGACGATGAACCAATTTAGGAAGGACCCGGTACATCCGATTTTCACCCATTAAATCATCCCAAGCAGCAGCAGCGCCCAGCCCTTTAAATAAGGACGTCAAGCCAGACTATACCCCCTAGCTTTCAACGTCTCGGCCATCCTGGCATTGAATCCTCCAGGTCAAACCCAATACCGCCCTTTCAACAGATTAAACACGTTGATCCCTTTAGCAAATGGGGCATATTAAACACAACCATCAGGGGCATCAACTGGAGTCGGGAAACCCCGGCCAGATAGAAAATCAGGCACTCAGCCAAACCTATTCAGGAGTCAGAAACTAGTAAGGTCACCGATTCTAATTTCTATCCTTGGGACAACCTCCCGATTTGAACTGATCCCCCGAGCATGGGCATAGACAATGTTTAATTTGCGAAGATATTTCTCAATCGCAAGTTTACTCGCTTTTAGTGTTGCCATCACAACACTCGGTTATCTAAACCGTAGCAGTGCGATCAAAAGTCTGATTGAGAGTGGCGAAGCCCAAAATACAGCGCTAACCAAACTCTTAGCCAACTCCTTTTGGTCTGACTATCAAGCGTTTTTGACGACGACTCCCACACTGAGTGACGAAACCCTGCGAAACGCTCCAGAAATTCAAAAAATTTACCAACATATCTCCCAGCAAACCCAGGGATTACCCGTCGCAAAAGTTAAAATTTTCGATCATCGGGGGCGCACTGTTTTTTCCACCGACTTTAGTCAGATCGGAAATGATAAAAGTGATTCCGAAGGATTTAACAGTGCCATATCCGGCACCCCAAAAAGTTATCTCAACCATCGCGACACCTTTGATGCCATCCATGGCAACCTGCAAAACCGCGAGTTCCTATCTAGCTATATTCCCATTGAGGCCGACTCTACTACGGGACAAGTTGCGGGGGTATTTGAGGTTTATACTGATATCACCCCTTTGGTTCAGCAAGTTGACCGTACCCAGCGCCATATATTAGTCAGCGTAGTTACCGTGGCCGGTGCCCTATATAGCATTTTATTTTTATTTATTTGTCGAGCTGACCGGATTCTTAAACGTCAACATCAGGCGCTCTCAGATACCCAGGCGGCCCTGACTCAGGCCAATGGCACCCTGGAAGATCGAGTGCGGGACCGAACAGCCCAACTACAGTCCACTTTGAGCGAATTGCAACAAACCCAAGAGCAACTGATCCAAACTGAGAAAATGTCTGTGTTGGGGCAGTTAGTGGCAGGCATCGCCCACGAAGTTAACACCCCCCTAGGAGCCATTCGTTCATCCGTCAACAGCATCAATCGCTTTTTAACCCAGTCCCTGCATCAGCTACCAGCCCTCACCCGTAGCCTATCGCCTCAGGTTGAACAAAACTTTTTCGCCTTGATCGATCAGGCCCTGGCGAGTCAGGCCCTACTCTCGGCTCGCGAAGCTCGACACCAACGGCGTCAGTTAACCAAAACCCTGGAGGGAAAAGGGATTCACAATGAAACGTTTGCCGATACCCTGGTGGATATGGGAATCTATGACAATATCGATGCCGCCCTGGTGATTCTCCAACAGGAACAGGCACCCCAGCTTTTGGACGCAGCCTATAAGCTGTCGGGCATCCAGCGGGGGATTCGCACCATTGAAACAGCTGCAGGGAAAGCGGCAAAAGTTGTCATTGCCCTCAAAAATTATGCCCATTCTGAGCATAGCGGAGAGAAGGTCCAGACTGACCTGGTAGACTGCCTAGAAACTATTTTGACCCTCTACCGTAATCAGCTGAAGCAGGGGATTGAAATTGTCCGTGACTATCAGCAGCCCATTCCCTCAATCCCCTGTTACACCGATGAACTTTCCCAGGTGTGGAGTAATCTCATCCACAATGCCCTCCAAGCCATGCAACACCAGGGAACGCTAACCTTAGCCATCAAGCTAGTGGACACCCAAATCATAGTCAGTATTTCAGATACAGGTCCTGGTCTGCCAGCGGAACTCAAGGACAAAATCTTTGAGCCCTTTTTTACAACGAAACCCCTTGGCGAAGGCACTGGTTTAGGTTTAAGTATCGTCAAAAGGATTGTTGACAAACATAATGGGCATATTCAGCTAGAGACGATACCGGGTAAAACGACATTCTCGGTCATTTTACCCATGGGTGATGGCCCTCCCCAACCCAGGGCTATCCCAGAAAAATCCTCAGCTGTCGCCCCTATGGTGATGTCTTAGAAAATTAGCTAGCCCAAG
>CALHGI010000359.1 GCA_938029995.1 uncultured cyanobacterium
AGAGAAAATTTGGGTGACGCCCTTAGCGAGTCGTTATGCTGTAGTCGAGAGCTCTTCTGAGGAGCTCGCAGATTCTAAAGTGAAATTGTTAGAGCTGTCCTGTCAGAGCTCATTTTCCATAGACTTTAATCGGCCCTATATTCTCTTTGTGGGCACATTAGAGCCCCGAAAGAATATTGAATTGATTGTGCAATCCTTCAATCAGCTTAAATCGCGTTATAAAATTGACCATCAACTCTTACTAGTGGGGCGAAAAGGTTGGTTTTATGAGCCAATTTTAGCGGCCATTAACCAGTCGCCTTATCGAGACAGTATTCACCATTTAGACTATGTATCTGATCAATTCATGGGCCATCTGTATAAAAATGCCACGGTGTTTGCATACCCATCTCATTACGAAGGGTTTGGTTTGCCTGTGTTAGAGGCCATGGGTTTCGGGTGTCCTGTCGTGAGTAGCGTTACTTCCTCGATCCCTGAGGTAGCTGGGGATGCTGCAATTTTGATATCGCCTGATGATGCCGATGCCTTAGCTGCAGCCATTTATCAACTGCTCGATAGCCCTTCTTTGCGCCGACATTATGTTCAAGCTGGGTATGAACAGGCAAAGAAGTTTTCTTGGCAAAAGACGGCCCAGTCCACCATTGAAGCCTACCATTCTCTGATGTCATGAGTGAGCATTCTCTTCTTGTTAACCTGTCGGCCCTTATTAAAAAACCTACTGGCATTAGTGTTTATGCACGTAATCTGTTACCAGAGCTGCAGACGCTTGAGCCTACAATTATATCCAGCCAACCCTTTTCCCGGTTTAACCATCATTCGATTCCATTCAACCTAACCCCAGAATATGGCTTTAAAGGGCATGTCAGGCGATTATGGTGGCTACAAAACTCATTGCCCAAACTCTATCAACAACTAGGGAGCCGCCTGATTTTCTCGCCGCTGCCAGAAGCGCCCATTTATAGCAACTGTCGGGTTATCGTCACAGTGCATGACCTGATTCCCCTTCGGTTTCCAAGATTGTTGTCACCGTTGACTAACTATTTTCGATATTTTGTACCCCAAATTCTACGGCAGGCGGTACATATTATCTGTGACTCTGATTCCACAGCCCTTGATCTAGAAAACTTTTATCAGATTAGCCGCAGTAAAATTACGACCATACCCTTGGCCTATGACCAAGAAAATTTTACCTGCCAAGATCCTTTAACTAAACCGTCAGAGGAGCGTTACTTTATATATATTGGCCGACAAGACGCCTATAAAAATCTGGAGCGTCTGATTGATGCGTTCTCTTGCGTTGGTCACAAAACGGATACCCAGTTATGGTTTGTGGGACCTCAGGATAGACGCTACACTCCGAATTTAATGGCTCAAGTAAAGGCGCTTAAACTGGTGAACCGCGTCCGTTTTTTGGATTATGTCACCTATACTGAATTGCCCCATTTATTGAGGGGGGCGTTAGCTCTGACTTTTCCCAGTCTTTGGGAGGGATTTGGCTTGCCCGCCCTCGAAGCGATGGCCTGCGGAACGCCAGTGATTGCGTCTAATCTGTCATCTTTACCTGAGGTGGTTGGAGATGCGGCGATTTTGATTGATCCTTACAACGTTGATGAGTTAGCGGATGCCATGGGTATGCTGGCTAAGGATAATCAACTCCGAGAAGAGTTAAGTGGGAAGGGGATCGAACATGTCAAGAGCTTCAGCTGGCAAAAGACAGGTCGACAAACCGTGGATGTTATCAACCGATTTCTTTGAGGGGTTGAGTGCTTTAAGGGATTCTAGTGGGGTGATTGGCAGGTAACCTTCTCAGCAATAGTAAATCTTGCTATGGTTAGGTACGCAATTAACGTGGATTTCTGGCTTCATGGCTAAAAAAGCGCTGATTACCGGATTGACTGGACAGGATGGGTCCTATTTGGCCGAGCTTTTACTGGGTAAAGGCTATGAAGTGTATGGTTTAGTACGCCGTTCTAGCTCTAGTAGTTTTGGGCGCATTAGCCACTTTGCCGATAAGGTCCACATTATTTCAGGTGATTTACTGGATCAGTTTTCGCTGATGGATGCCATTGATCAGGCCCAGCCGGACGAGATCTATAATTTAGCTTCCCAAAGCTATGTGCCATTGTCTTGGACTCAGCCAGCACTGACGGCTGAGTATACTGCTATTGGCGTTTCCCGTTTGTTAGAGGCGCTCCGTCGATGTAAGCCGGACGCTCGGCTTTACCAGGCGTCCAGTAGTGAGGTCTTTGGACAGCCCGACGAATCACCCCAGACCGAGCGCACAGCCTTTCGACCTCGGAATCCCTATGGTGTGGCTAAAGCCTATGCCCACTGGATGACGATCAACTATCGGCAAAAGTATGATCTATATGCCTGTTGCGGTATTACCTACACCCATGAGTCCCCACGGCGAGGGGCCGAGTTTGTGTTCCGTAAGATTACCCGTGGGGCGGTAAAAATTAAGTTGGGGTTAGCCAAGGATTTAAAGCTCGGTAACCTGGATGCCCGCCGTGACTGGTGCCATGCGGAGGATGTGGTCAATGCTATGTGGATGATGCTGCAGCAGGAAAAGCCGGACGACTACATTATTGCCAGTGGTGAAACCCATACGGTTAAAGAGTTAGTAGACTGTGCATTTTCCTCGGTGGGTTTAAATTGGCAGGACTATGTTTCTGTTGATCCGGCGTTCTATCGACCGGATGAGCCTGTTACCTTGGCGGGCTCGATTGATAAAATCACCCGCGAAATTCAGTGGCAGCCCAACTATTCTTTTCCTAAGTTAGTGGAAGCCATGGTGGAAAATGAGCTACGGGAACTCACGGAGCAGTCTTAAGGGGCAGTGGTTATGACGGTTGGGATCAGTTAAGGCTTCGTTGCTGGACGATAACGACCATTGAGGATGATTTCTTGATGGCGGATGGCGGTGTTGGCCACTTCCCAGGGGAAGGTGAATGATTGAAAGGATTCTGGAGAGATCCGATCAATATCTAAATCGACAACAACTTTTCTGAGGATGTCGAGTAACTGCTGTCGCAGGGTTTGTAGCTCATCAAAATCCTGGGCCTGTTCAATCTTTTCGATCAGGTCCAGAATTTGCAGATTATAGCGATCGGCGCGGTCTTTTTGATTGCTAATCAGCCATTGACGCCCTTGCCATAGGCTAGAGCACAGCAGAATGCTGATGGACATGAGGAGACCAATGGGTTCAGCGTAGGTGACTAAAAAGCTAGGATTGTCTTGGGTGTAGTAGGCGCGGGCTCCGTCATGGAGGGGAAAGCCCAAGTTTTGACTCGCTTCCGGGGACTGGATGTTGGCGGTGCGGGGATTTATGCGGATCAGTTCATTGCGATGTTCGTAGAGAATTCGGGTGATGGCTTTGACAACGTCGGGATTGACATCGATGTTGGCTATGAGTAGTGCGCTGACGGCGACAACGGGTAAATCCTGGGGTGGGATGGGGGATGCGCCGTCGTAGCTTCCCTTGGGAATCAGGGTGGATTGGAGGTAGGGCTGGGTGAGTTGTAATGCCCCAATCTGGTCGATGGGCACCAGTTTGAATTGGTCGGTGGCAAGTAGTTCGGTGACCCCTTGATTGCCTAGGCCAATGATCCGAAAGAGGGCATCGACGCTACCAGCTTGAATAGCCTGATGAGCCTGGGTGGCGGTCATGGGACTCACTCGGAACTGCGACGGGGTGAGGCCATAGTGTTGGCTCAGGGGCCAAAACAGATTGTAGGAACCGCTGCCTTCGGGCATCAGGGCAACACGCTTGCCCCTGAGGTCTGTGAGGGTATTAATGTTGGCACCTTTATTGACAATTAGGTGAAACATTTCAGGATAAAGCTGGGCGATGGCGCGCACGTTGGGCTGCACGGGGGTATCGTTTTGGACCAAGGCAAGATCGACAGTGTGACTGTGGATGTCGTCCATGTTTTGGCTGGAACCCAGGGATTCGATGACCTCAACGCGGATGTTGGGTTCATTAGTTTCGACAACTTGGGCGATGGCCTGGCCAAAGGCGTAGTATTCCCCTGTAGTGCCGCCGGTGGCGAGGCGGACGGTGTAGATGCGGTTTTGGTCGTGGATGAGTTTGGTGATGGATGAGATGGCAACTCCCACAGCTACCACTACCAATAGCCCTAGTCCCCAACGCCCCTTGCCCATAGTGCTATCTCCCTGTCGTCGACGCTAAATCTGCTGATAGAAAATCAATAAATTGTCTGGCACTGCGGCCTGAACGGCCATTGTGTCGTGTTGCCCACTGTTTTGCGCGGTAGTCTAAATCTTCTCGCGATAGTTCAAGATTGGCTTGCTGGGCTAGATGATGCACAATATCCAAGTAGGTGCTTTGGTCAGCGGGTTCAAACGTTAGGGTGAGGCCAAAGCGATCGCTAAACGAGAGTTTTTCTTGGACCGTGTCCCAAGATTTCAACTCATCCGAGTCGCTGGGGCGAGGACGATCGGCGAAAAACTCTCGCACTAGATGTCGGCGGTTAGAGGTGGCATAAACCACCACATTTTTAGGACGGGGGGTAATACCTCCTTCCAATACTACTTTTAACGCCTTAAACGCATCATCGTCTTCTTCAAATGAGAGATCGTCAACAAAGATAATAAACTTTTGTGGTTGGTGGCGGAGACGTTCTAGCACCACCGGCAGATCGTATAAATCGGCCTTAGAGATTTCGATTAACCGCAGTCCGCGATGGGCATATTCATTCAGCAACGCTTTGATTAGGGATGACTTGCCGGAACCTCGACTGCCATACAGCAGGACGTTGAGGGCGTTAAAGCCCGCCAGTAAAAACTCGGTATTTTTCACCAAGGTCGCCTTGGGCCCTTCATAGGCAGCCAGCTGATTTAAGCGAATGGGATCGGTTTGGGATAGCCCCAAGAGTTTTCCCTGTTGCCAGCGAAAGCCATGGAACTGGCCAAATTGACCAATGCCCTGTTGCTGATAGTAGGTGACTAGTTCCGGAATTCCCTTTGACCACTGTGGCGGTAAGCCTATGGATGGGGATGTGGGGGCGAGGGTCCATTCTACGGGGGCTGTGGAGAGCTGACAGGCGGTTTGCACCCATTGGCTGATGTAGCTGGGGGGTAGGGTGTACAGCTCTTGAATAATCTGCAGGTCATGGCGAGCTGCCGTGATCAGACACGTTGGTAGCTCCGCTAAGGGATAGTGTTGGGCGGCGTGGGTGAAGGCATTATCGGCTAGGAGTAGTCGCTGGAGAATATGGTCGCCCCAGCTTTTTCCCGTGCGGGCCAAGGTCTGAAACCAGTGGCCATAGGCTGACAAACAGTGGGCTCGTTCATTAGCCACTCCCTTATTGGTGCTGAGGGTACTTAACAGGGACAAAAATGCTTGACCCACGTCATCATCGAGAATGGCCTGATAGAGTAAGAGCGAGACTACCTGTAGTTGACACTGGGCAGCGGTCTCTATACCGAGTGCGTTCCCGAGTTCATTCATTTTTTCGCTCTATGTCATTAGGACTTATCATCGCATTGATCTATGGCATCCTCGCTATGGTCGGTGGCATCATTGGTTACTTGAAGTCTGCCAGCAAACCGTCACTGATTTCGGGCATTATCAGCGGATTACTGATATTGATTGGGGTTTTTCGAGCCGCTCGGGGGATTGCCAGTGGTTTGTGGGTGGTCAAAATTGTCACCCTGTTGCTGGTGATAGTTTTTATTATCCGGCTAGTGAAGACGAAAAAAATTATGCCCGCTGGATTGATGGTAATGGGGGGGGTGGCTACGCTGATTGGCGTTTTTGCCTGAGGGATGCTACACGGAATAGACGGTGCAGGCGTGAAGAGAGTGGCTGTATATCGGGCGCTGGTGTCTACTCTTCACGGCTCGTTTTAGAGATGCCTAATCCAGGTTGTGCATTGGGTAGTAAACGACCGCATTCTAGTTGAGCGCCAAGAAAAGGGTTATTTTTCAGGTTGAGGTGGCTATCGAGGTCCAAGTGGTTGGCCAGGGGCGATAGCTGGGCTAAGGCCGTATTGGCAAGGGTGCTGTCGGAGTAGCAGCCAAACATAACGCTCAGCCCACAGGCACGGGCGGTGTGGATCATGCGGCGGGCTTCGGTGAGACCGCCGGATTTCATCAGTTTGATGTTGATGCCGTCGATGTGGGGTGCCAGGGGCATAATGTCGCGGCTGGTAAAGCAGCTTTCGTCGATGAATATGGGCAGGGGGGAATGGTGTTTGAGTTCTCCTAGTTGGTGGTTGGCGCTGACGGGCAGGGGCTGCTCTAGGTAGGTAACCCTGCGTTCTGCGAGCCAAGAGGCCATGATTTTTGCGTCTTCTAGGGTCCAGCCGCCGTTGGCGTCGATGCTGATTTTGTCGTGGGGGCGAAATTCGGTTTGCAGGGCGCTGAACATGGCTTGGTCCGCAGCAATGCCTGCGGGACTACCCAGTTTGATTTTGATGGAGCGTAAATCGGGATAGTCGGCGTGCCAGCGACGGATGCGATCGCACGCTGTGTCCGGTGCGCTAATGCCCACGGTGACGGCCGTGGGGCCAATACGTTGGCGGTCTAAGCCCCACAGCTGCCACAGGGGGAGGCCCACTTTTTTTCCGAGCCAGTCCCAGAGGGCTACATCGATGGCGGCACGGGCGGCGGAGCAGGGGGCGATTTGGTCCAGACTTTCTTCGATGATTTGGCGGTCGAGGGGGTGGTAAAGGGAGATGCCTTCGGTGATGCGGTCGAGGTCTTGGGTAATGGTTTGGGTGGTTTGGGTTTGGTCGCCAATGGAGAAGGGGGTGGCTTCGCCATAGCCGGTGAGGTGGTCGGCGGTGATGCGGATAAAGAGGTTGGTGGATTGGGAGCGGGTGCCTCGGCTGATGGTGAGGGGGACTTTTTTGTGGAGGGTGATTGGGTGGTAGGTGATGTCCATGGGGATTTTTGGGGTTTGGGGTTAAGGGTATCGTGAATGGTGTGAGGTGTTGCTTGAGGTCCCTTCGAGTTCCCCAAACCCCCTGAGCAGGGTGGGATGCCACCCTACAACCCCATAAAAATAATTGCGTTATCCCGGTTTTTCCTCAAGGGGAGTGATTGGTGGGGTGAGTTTTCATTTTCTGTGACGCGTCACAGAAAATGAAAAAAGCGTAGGTTACGATTTCTCTGTTAACCACAAGCCTGCCTAACAGCCTTTGTCAAAGTCCCTTCTTCTGTTAACCACAAGCTTGCCAGACAGCTTTTGTCAAAGGCACTCTCCCCTCGGGAGAGGGATTTAGGGTGAGGGCCAATCCTCAGGCCAATCCTACATTGAACCCAGTGTCGGCAGCTTTAACCTAAGGCGCACTTCCTCTAAGGACATGCCCCAATAAATATCTAACGGCTGCGCAATTACACAGACGGCTTTAGCCCCTAGCCGTCTTCCCCTCTGCTCGTAAATATGCAAGCGCTTCCACTGCCAGGGGGTGAGGAACCTGGTCACCCAGCGACCGATAAAGGCGGCCCGTTCATAGGCCGGGCTATAGCGTTGGGCCGCCACAAAGGACCACACACCTAACTCCCCCGCTAGGCTGGTGTCGAAGCCCAGCAAGACATGGAAGGTGTCGTGGAGAATGGGATAGCGAATGGTGAGAATTGGGACGTTTTTCAGGTCGGTGCGGGTTGCCGGAGATAGGGTGAGGGGTTGAATATGATTGCTGGTGAGAAACTGGGCCAGGGTGCGACCGAGACTGCCGGAGGGATGTGACTGCAGTTGTTCTAGGGTAATGTCCGGTAGAGGATTGGTTAAGGCGGTGAGCCGTTGGTCTAAATTTCCATAGGCCTGGCTGCCCAGGGCGGCTGCTTTGTAGGCCGCCGTGTCACCAGCTTTGCCTGCCAAAGCGGCTTGAATCGCTTTGATGAGATAGCGAAGTTGCATGGGGACTATTGCAAGACCGTCTTGGAGGCGATGCGGGTTTTTTTCTTTGCTTGTTCCGATAGGTCTTGGCCAGTCTGGAGCTGAGTAACGTTTTCTTGCAGCACGGTGGCGGCGTTTTTGTCCCCCATTTGGATGGCGGTTTGGGTGGCGGACTGGAGCATGGTGATGGCTCCGGTGCGATCTCCTTCCTGCAACTTGGTTTCGGCGATTTGGGTTTGGCGATATTTGGCTAGGGCTAGGATGTATTGCTGAACCTTAGGGTCAGGAGCAGGCTGATAGGCGTTCTGGGCGATAACGTTGATGACGGATTTGTCGGTGGAGAGTGAACTGCCTAGGGCCGGGTCATCGTACTGGATTTCGGCGTGGGCAATGGCATGGGTGCCTTCGAGTAGCTGGGAAATGTATAAATTGGTGAGGATAATGCGGGGGGTGTCGGTCATCAGGTCCCCTAGGCGCACAATGGCCTGTTCACCTTCGCGGCGGACGTCGAGTTCTATGGTCTCGGGCACGACTTGGGCAATTGGTTTTAACTCCGCTAGGCGGGTTTTGGGCTGCAGGGTGAGTATGAGGTAAGCGTTGGTGAGGCTGACGGACTGCACCCGGCTGAAGAGTCGGCTAAATTCTTGGATGGCGGTCTCAGGGTCTTGGATATAGGCAAGACTCCCGTTCCCGGCGTCGGCCAGCTGTTCTAGGACATCTTGGTTCCAGTGGTTGCCAAAGCCTAGGGTGCTAACGGTGAAGCTATAGCTAACGGCGAGCTGGGCGAGCTTGAGGCAGCGGTCGTTACTGCCGTGTTCGTTTTCGCCATCGGTGAGGAGGAACACTTGGGAAACGGTGCCGGTTTTCCCTTTGGCGACTTCTTCAATGCCTAGCTTTAGGC
>CALHGI010000360.1 GCA_938029995.1 uncultured cyanobacterium
GCCTCAGCGAGAAGTGACGAAGGTTCCTCGGACAACGGCTTTTTGGTCTTTACTGTGGATGCCAGCGGTGAGAATACCAGCCCTGATGCTGTTATTGGTCGGTTTGGCCTTTGGTGGGTTGGCGACGTTTGTCCCGCTCTATGCTCGGGAATCAAACTTTGCCCTCAACATTGGTTTTATTTACACTGCATCTGCCATCGCTAGTTTTGGCATTCGTCTCCTCGTGGGGCGGGCCTCGGATCGCCATGGTCGCGGACCGTTTATTACCCTGGGCTTGGTGTTCTATACCATTTCCATGGTGGCCCTATGGTTGGCCCAAAGTGAGTCTGCGGTATTGCTAGCATCGGCTTTGCAGGGCATGGGTGGTGGCATGCTAATACCCATGGTGGCCGCTTTAATGACCGATCGCTCAACGTCAAACGATCGCGGTTTGATGTTTGGTCTGTGTCTGACCGGGTTTGATGTGGGTATTGCTTTAGCTGGGCCTGTGATGGGAAAAATTGCTGATCTGACCAGCTATCGAGATATTTTTGGGGTAGCGGCTTTGATGACTATGCTGGGGCTGATTATCTTTATCACGACGTCTAGTAAAGATATGGGCCATTCCATACAGTTTGCCTTGAGGGGGGGAAAGGATGTGTATGCTGTGCCCAACTCAACCCTATAAAAAATGCGACACCACAGACGTGATATCGCATTCGTCACATTAGAAAAACGAGCCTGGAGGGATTCGAACCCCCGACACCCTGGTCCGTAGCCAGGTGCTCTGTCCACTGAGCTACAGGCTCTAACAGGATTAAACTCTAACATACTGTTGAGACGCTATCCAAAGTTTTCATGGCAATTTCTCCGGACATGGGTCCTCTCGACGATTCATCGAAGCCAGTATCCCTGACTCATTTAGATGGTGGTGGGGCGGCTCATATGGTGGATGTTTCTGATAAAAAGGTGACCCATCGAGTGGCGGTGGCGGAAGGCTACCTACGGATGACCCATGCAACCATGACGGCTATCCAGTCGGGTAACTTGCCTAAGGGGGATGTGTTGGGTACGGCTCGCATTGCTGGAATTATGGCGGCGAAACAGACGTCGAATTTGATTCCGCTGTGTCATCCGCTGCCCATTAAGAGCGTGGAAATGAGTTTAGTGCCGGATGACCAACGACCTGGCTATCGCATTGAGGCGAGGGTAAAGACTGCTGGGCAGACGGGGGTAGAGATGGAAGCACTGACGGCGGTCTCGGTGGCAGCGTTGACGCTGTATGACATGGCAAAGGCGGTGCAAAAGTCGATGCAAATTGAGAATATTCGCTTGATTAGTAAAACAGGGGGTAAATCGGGCGATTATACTATTGATCCATGACATATTTTTTGGTGTTTTATGCCTCCCAAATGGCCCCGTGAACCGGATCGGGCTGACCCGGCTTATCGTCAGCTAGAAGATCGAATTAACTTTGCAGTTCATGTGGCGGCTTTTGCTGCTTTTAATTCGGGTCTATGGTTTTTCCATGGGTTTATGCCGGGCACCCTATTGTGGTTGCCGAAGCTAACGTTGCCGTGGCTAGGTATTCTGGCTTGTCACGCCGTCTGGTTGTTTGCGATCGCAAATTACACTGCGCCTAAACCAGATTCAGACCAGTCATCGTCATAAATCGAAAACTTTGTTAATGCATTTTACAAAGCCGTCTTTTCTGGAGCTAGACCTTTTAATCTAAAGCAGAACGACTTTCCTTTTTACCAATAAATAACCATGGCTTACCCTGGTGCTGCATCCGTGATCGAAGCGTTGGCAGCCGATATTGGCGATACGGTGTACATAGACGTTGCTAAATGGCATCTGTATCTGAAAGACACATCTTTGCATACGACTCTGGCGGAAAAGTTTTATCCGATGGTGACCGATAGCGATTTGTCTGAGACAGGCGTGGTGGAAGTTTTGCAGGCTATTCCTGTGAAATTAGGTGGGGGGCGACGCTCTTTGCCCTTAAGTGACCTCGTGCCGATTCAGTGCCAGGTGGATCTGCTTGATCTGTTGGAGCGCCATCGAAGTGAGTTTTAAGTTGATCTATTTTTGAGCGTTATCGGTCCTAGACCTCACTGCGATGGGATGTTGCAGGGGGGGGTAGCGTGGATTCTCATGGCCATGTCAGAAGGGGCTAGGGCTTGCAAACTGAGGGCAGTGCCTTTACTGAGGGCAGTGCCTTTTTGAGTGCCAATGGTTTGATTGATTATGGGTCAAGGTAACTGCTGCAAGAAAATCCTTGACCACTTCTGCTAGTCGAAATTAATTGGACAGATGAAATATATGACGGCTATCTAGGTATGAAACCCAGGGTGATGGAGCCTTGAAACAAGACAGGTAGCTGCTTACCAATACATCTAGATGCTTTGGTTTAGATACTTTTCAGACTCTATCCATGGCCATAATTAGCAAATAATTTACAAAACTTAAGAAAATAACGTTTCTGAGAATGGCTGGTAAAAGTTAATATAAAAGAACTTAATGGCTACCATTCGTTACATAAGAGAATTATGGCTGGATTATTCGGACTCTTCGGCGGCAATAAAAACAAGGCCCCCCAATCAAAAGAGGCGTTTTTCCTAAGTGAAGATGACGCTAAAAGCTTTGGTGATATTGACTTCATGCGCAAGGAAGTCGTAGTGCGTCGCACATTTGCTAAGAAGAAAGGTGGGGAGGAAATGGAGAGTGTTAAGAGCATCTCCTCTAGCACCAGTAAAAAAGTAGGGGAAGCTGTTCAGACTTCAACTGCAAGTTTTAATACGCCTACCTTTACTGCCCCTACTCCGGCAGCAGCGCCTACTCCGGCAGCAGCACCTGCCGCCCCTGCAGCGGCAACGCCTGCTAGTAGTGAGCCTGCAGCAGCAGAATCTTCTACTCCCGCCCCTGCGCCCCAGGAGCCTGCAGTGAGCAAGGCCCCTGATTCCAGTATGGATATGTTCCGTAATATGGCGAAGAACATCCGTCGCTAGGACGATGTGATGCCTTAGGGTAGGCATCGAGTCCTTACCTCCTGGGTATGGGATCAAAATTTAAGTAGCACTGAGAATTGGTCACAATTCTCAGTGCTTTTTTATGGGTTGCTTGGGTTCTATGGCGTGTGGCTGAAGGTGATGCCATGCCAAGGAGCCAGTGGAGCTGAGGCGGCTATCCATTGTTCTTTTTAATTTGGCTGCTGCCACTGCAAGCTTTTGCCGATCGCGTAGGGCTTTAACCTATGGGTGCCCAGCGATCTATTTTGGCGGTTGTGTTGCTATGTTTTCCCAAGTCCATGCTCCTTTGGCCCAGGCGTTGCGTCATTGTGGACGGCGCCAGAATCATGCGGCGTTTTATACGCCTGGACATAAGCGAGGCCAAGGAATATCGTCCCTGCATCGGACGGTGTTTGGGGAGGATATTTTTCGGGTTGATGTTCCTGAGTTACCCGAACTGGATGATCTATTTGCGCCAGATTCAGTGATTTTAGCGGCTCAGCAGCTGGCGGCTGAGGCGTTTGGTGCGGAGCAGACTTGGTTTTTGGTGAATGGTTCTACCTGTGGTGTAGAGGCGGCATTGATGGCTACCTGTGGTCCTGGCGATCGGGTGTTGGTGCCGCGGAACGCTCACCAGTCTCTGCTGTCGGGGCTGATTTTATCTGGGGCAATGCCCGTGTGGATGGCTCCAGCCTATGACCCAGATTGGCGTTTAGCTTTGGGGATGACGGCATCTGCGATCGCAGCCTCTTTACAACAGCATCCTGATGCTAAGGCGGTGGTGGTGGTGTCACCCACCTATGAGGGGGTGTGCAGTGATATTGCCGCCATTGCTGAGGTGGTCCATGGCTATGGCTTGCCGCTTATTGTGGATGCGGCCCATGGTCCCCATTTTGCTTTTCATGATCAGCTACCGCCCTCGGCCCTCAGCGGCGGAGCCGATGTGGTGATTCATTCGGCCCATAAGGTGTTGGCGGCATTTACCCAGGCGGCGCTGATCCATGTGCAGGGACATCGGTGCGATCGCAAGCGCCTGAGTCAGGCCCTACGGATGACCCAATCCAGTAGTCCGAGCTACCTACTCCTGGGCTCGTTGGATGTGGCCCGTCACCAGATGGTGCACCAGGGGGAAGCGCTCATGGACCGTACCCTGGCGTTGGCCCATGGGGCCCGCTCACAGCTTCGGGAAAGTGGGCTATCGGTTTTGGATGTGTCCAATGGTGAGGGGGCTATTTTTCAGCAGGATTACACGCGTTTAACCGTGGATGTTTCTGCTTTGGGCACGACCGGTTTTGAAGCGGATGCCTGGCTCCATGAACGGGGGGTGACAGCCGAATTGCCCACGTTGTATCAGCTGACGTTTATTGTCAGCTTGGGAAACTCGGAGCAGGATATTGAGCATTTGGTTCAGGCCCTGGGACAGTTGCCTGTGACGGGCACCCAGGACGAGCAAGGGGTTTGGACGCAGGCGGTGGCGGCACCCGTGCCAGCGGTGTCTCCACGGGAGGCTTTTTTTGCTCCGGCAGTCACCTGTGCCATAGAGGACGCTATGGGGAGCCTCAGTGCTGATGTGGTCTGTCTATATCCGCCGGGTATCCCTCAATTAATGCCGGGGGAGCCCATTACGGAGCCGGTGATTCACACTTTAAAGGTGGCCCATGCTGCGGGTGCCCATATTAGTGGTTTAGCGGATTCCACATTACAGACCCTAAGAGTTTTACAGCCAGATGCAGGGGCTGCTGGGTGAGCCTGGGTATCATGGGTTGCCCCTAGTCAGGCTTCAAGAACAGCGCTATCCTCAGGCTATTCCCACCGTGTTGTAAGGCAGATCCCCATGGAGCCTCTCTGGCCCTATGCTACCCCCGGTATTCCCGACCATTTTTTTGAACGGTTACCGGGCATTCCCATGAGCCAGCGAGAGGTGCGTCTGGTGATTCTCAGTGCCCTGAGGCTAGGCCCTGAGGCCGTATTATGGGACATCGGTGCTGGTACTGGAACCATTGCCATAGAAGCTGCGCTGCTGTGTCCCCAGGGCTCCATTGTGGCGGTGGAGCGGGATGAAGACGTGGCCCTGCTGATTAAAAAGAATTGTCAGCGGTTCGGGGTGACTAATGTGGATGTAGTGGTGGGCAATGCCCCTGCTTGTTTGGATAGTTTGTCCCATGTGCCTGATGCTATTTTGGTCGGTGGCGGGCGGGACTTGAAACCCCTTCTAATAGAGGCTTGGCAAAAGCTATCCCCCCAAGGGCGATTGGTGGTAACAGCTGGAAACTTTCAGTCGCTTTATGCTATTTCTGAGAGCTTTTCTGATCTCCATGTGCGAAATATTGAAGTGGTGCAGGCGGGGGGCAGCCGGTTAGAAACCCGTGGGTCTAACCAAGTGTTACAACCCATTACGCCCATATTTATTCTGAGTGGTGAAAAGTTTTAGCTCTAGAATTGTAGTGGCCTACAGCCAGCTCATTTAAATTACCTCCCATTTTGCCGTGACCTGAATGTGGTGGGGTCAGGAGTTAGGGGTGGTTTACTCAGATGGGCTGGAGCGGCTCCCAAGGAGTTTGTAGATAACTTTCCTTCAGCTAATCCTTGTGTTGTAATGAGCCTAGGGACAGTGCAAGCCACTATCGCTTTGCGCCCATAGCTTATCCTGTAGATAATTGTTGAAGGCTATAGATATCAATGGCGACGTGGGACGACACGGGGTTTAACTCGTGGGGTCAGATGGCCAAATTATTTGATGATCGAGTATTCAGCAGTTGGCTGGTGGTTGTATTGGTGTGTCTCTAATCTTGACCAATCTGGAAAATCCATATATCTGGAAAAGTCGATGCAGATTTTGGAGCTATTGTTACAGTCCCCATAGCGAAAACTTCGGTTTCTAGACATGATGACCGTTGATTCCCAACTGAATAGAGCGACTAACCCCCTGGTCGTGTCTCAGCTCCCTTGTTTGGATATTACTGTTGTTATTCCTACCTATAATGGTGCGGCTCGGATTCCTGAGGTGCTTGACCAACTTAAGCAGCAGTCGGGTATCAATGGAATCACGTGGGAAGTCATTGTTTGTGATAATAATAGTTGCGATCTAACCGCCGATGTCGTTGCCGACTATCAGCAAAAGTGGCCTTCAGCATCTTCGCTGCGATATTGTTTTGTTGCCGAACAAGGCGCTGCCTTTGCCCGACAGCGTGGGGTGATTGAAGCCCATGGTAACCTTGTTGCCTTTCTTGACGATGACAACATTCCAGCCCGAGACTGGTTGCGTAATGTGCATGACTTTTCCCAGGCTTATCCCAACGCAGGCGCTTTTGGCAGCCAAATTCACGGCAATTTTCAAGGTACTTTACCCGATGGGTTTGAACAAATTGCATGTTTTTTGGCGATTGTAGAACGGGGCAATAAGCCCCATCTTTACAGTCCAAAATCTAAAATTCTTCCACCGGCTGCAGGATTGGCCGTCCGTAGGGCAGCTTGGTTAAATGCAGTACCAGACCGATTGTTCCTCAACCATAAAGGGAAATCGGCAGGGCTGGCCAGTGAAGATTTAGAAGCGATGCTACATATTCAAAAAGCTGGGTGGGAAGTCTGGTATAACTCCGACATGGTGATTACCCATCAAATTCCTGGTCAGCGACTGCAACAAGACTATTTAGTTACGTTACTCCGCTGTGTAGGTTTGAGTCGATTTTATATTCGATGGTTAGGGACCAAAGATTGGCAGCGTTTTTTCAAAGTGCCCGCCTACATTGCCAACGACCTGCGAAAACTGGCTCTGCATTACCTTAAAAATGGTCCTCGGCAGACTCATTTGAATACTGTGGCGGCCTGTGAGCGGTCATTGTTAACTAGTACGGTGGTTAGTCCTGCTTTT
Source organism: uncultured cyanobacterium (assembly GCA_938029995.1). Taxonomy (GTDB): domain Bacteria; phylum Cyanobacteriota; class Cyanobacteriia; order Phormidesmidales; family Phormidesmidaceae; genus Leptothoe. The sequence continues at coordinate 6,862 of CALHGI010000360.1, forward strand.
TTGCTCAAAAAAGCGTATCAAGATTTTTGGCAATATCGGTTAGACAATGCCCAACTACCAGAACGTGAGCGATGGCTTCAACGGTTGACGGAAGCCTTTGAACGTCGTCAGCTACTGCTTTATCAGCAACAAGTTAATTTCCTGGGCTCTTCAACAACGGCGGGTCCCCATCAAACAGCGCTACCTCAATTTGAGATCTTGTTACGCTTGCCCCACGGTTTAGCAGAACAGTCACCCGCATCTCCGGCGTCTTTTTTTCCCACCGTAGAGCGCTATGGTTTAATGCGCACCCTTGATCGTCGGGCGATTCAACAAGTCTGTGCAACGTTGTCGACACAACCATTTAATGCGGTGTACTCGATCAATATTTCTGCTGTCAGCATAGGTGACCCTAGCTTTGTCAACTTTTTAGAGGAACAGTTCAGGCGTCATCGGGTGAATCCTGCAAGACTATCGTTTGAAATTTCTGAATCTTGTGTTCTTGGGGCTTTGAGTCAGGTAAAACCTCTGGTGGTCTGGATGAAAAAACTGGGACTGCGTATAGTCATTGATGAAGTGACTCACGGTGTCTGTGATGCAGCTTATGTCCATCAGCTATCAATTGACTGCTTAAAATTAAGTAAAACCATTCTAGATTCTGTTCCAAACTCCAAGATAATTCTGTCAGAGTGGGTGACCATGAGCCAGCAAAACAATATTCAACTGGTTGCTAAAGGTGTGGAAACACAAGCTGCACTAGATCAAGTAAAAACCTTGGGCATTCCATATGCCCAAGGCTATCAACTCTCCAGTCCATCTCCTTTATCTTCTTTCCAGACTCCATGAGTAGTCATTCACCTAAAAAAGTTGCATTGCTCCTACACGACTTAGAAGAAGGTGGTATGCAGTCTGTCTGCTTGAAGCTGATGCAAGCCTTTAGTGAGTCTCCAAATCTTGACCTTGAATTAGTTTTGTCTAATCAAGTGGGTGGTTTTATGGATCGTGTCCCGAGCGGTATCTCAACCGTTAATCTAGCTATTCCTTTTCAGCTGTGTCTTAAATATATTTATCATCTAACCATGGCCCTGGCAAAATATCTTAGGCGCTCAAAGCCAGATATTATTGTGTCGAATCTTCCGTTTGTGAACCTGATTACTCTTCTAGCCAAAGGGATATCATTGAGCCCAGTCTCGACAATACTGGTGGAGCATACTCTGCCACTGGTGCGATCGCAACAGTATGAAAGCAATAACAATCTAGGTCGACGTTTTACTGCTACCGTGACCACCTTGACTCGGGCGCTCTA
>CALHGI010000361.1 GCA_938029995.1 uncultured cyanobacterium
CTTCACCGATGGATGTGCGGGGCAGTTGACTCCAGCGTTTAGAGACTAACGCCTGGGGTAGGGGGGAACGCTCCGCTGCCTCGGTCATGGTTTCCACTAGGAGGTCCACCACCTGATGGAGAAGGGTGGCAATCTCCTCTCGATTTTCACCATCGGGCCGAATAAATGCCGTTGTCGGCAAAGCTGAAAAATCCACCGTCTCAACCGTTTAGCTATGGGGCTTTACCAGCCTACCCCTAGAGGTGGTATGGAGAGCCAGGTATTCCGGCTGCTAGTACACCCACCGCACCCGTGGTTTCCCTGGACGCATTCCCAAATGCACAAACCCCCGTTTTGCCCCATAGCCGATGCTATAGCCATAGGTTTGATCACACCACGATTCCACTTCGTAGGTGCTGATATCCTTCAAATAAAAATCGACGGCTCCTGTTTCTGGGGCATCGTACAGATGCTCGGAGCGGGGGGCACCCCCGATTTTGGCATTCACCTCGGGGGGACGATAGCCGGAGGTAATCACCAGGGGGGAGCCGCCAAAGTAATCCCGGCATCGTTCTAGGAAAAGACAGATTTCGTAGGCCGTTTTGCACTGATAGCCGTAGCGAAACCGTCGTTCCTCGTCATAGAGGGCAAATTCGCCATAGGTAATGTGGGGGGTAATCAGGGTGTCAAACGGCATATCCGGCGTTAACCCGGCCCCAACGGGCCGGTTGCCCGCCACATCTTGCACAATCCGATCCAGACGCTCCTCCGGTTTGAGATCGCCCGCCTCCACCGCTTCACCATGATCATCATCCCAATTGGGGGCGGACGAGCTCATGCGCTTACAAAACAGCGCTGCTTCGGCTAGCCGCCGCCGCCGTAACCCTTCTTCTACGGACGTGTTTGGGTTTCTGTACTTCACAAACTGGGCCGCTATCCAACGGTGATCGTACCAACGGTCGGGAGAATCACAGACTTGAGTGATCGACTCAAAGTTATAGCCCCCGTAAAAGCTAGAGCCCAGATTATAGGCAAAGCTGTAGATTGCCCCGCGCTGGTTATCATTCATGCGACTCCAGGTGGGAATCTTTTCCATGGCCTGACGGCAGGACTGATCCACATGGTCAATCAGATAGGCTTCTGCCTGGGTTTTGTTGATGATGTCGCCTTTTTTTACCGGTACTCCGTCAGGATATCGGGTGGTGCCATAGCCAATGGTGGGCACTTCCCAGCCCCTGAGGGGATCGGCGTAGGCTTGGGCTCGGCCATCGGGCAACGCTTGGGCAAAGCCCTCAAACTGCTTAATTAAGTCAATGCCAGCCCGGGGAATAGCCCCCAAGGAGGCATCAGAAGGCCGCTCAGGCTTGGGCGTTGGGGTTGGTTGGGGTTGGCTTTGCCGACTGACGGGGACTGCAATCACCCCTAACTGATCAATCCAACGGCCACTGGAGCCATAAAAGCCGATGACCTGGTGGTTGGATGGGACCTGTAAATCGGTCACTTTTCCGGCCGGTCGACCAAAAAGCACGCTCCGGTTTTGATTGGTGAGTAGTTCTATGGAGCCAATGTAATTGCCCCTAGGTGCCGTCACCAGTACGTTGGCAATATATTCATTGTCCTCTAGGACAAAGGCTTCCATGACGGAGCCCTCCCCACCATGGGCTGATAATTCGCCCGTGGTCCATCGCATCTGAACTTGGTCAACATTGCGCCCCACCCGTACCCGCACCTCTACCGGTGTGGCCGTTTGGGCCACTATGCGATCGCTGGCTTGGGGAGGCCAAGGGATGTCTGAAAAAAATCTACCGCCGCTGCCTCCTACGAGTATGCTGCGCCATAGTTGTGCCTGCGAGTTATTCAAAGATTCCATGGGCCCGATCGCTAAACGAATGTGAGGCAACAACTATGTGCGCCCAGCTGTATCTAACCAATCACCCTAGGCTTGGAAGATTTCGGAATATATCCAGAATTATTTGTCAATTGTGGGATCCAGCTGGGGACTGAGGTAGGGCCCAAATGGTCTAGCGATGGATGCCGCATTCAGTTTTGACGCTTCCTCTCCAGCGGCCAGCCCTCTCGTCTTCCTGGGGGTGAACCTTGGTCGTTAAAGGCTGGTCACCAATGCTGGTATACCCCTGATCATGGAGCGGATTGTATAGAACATGATGGGCAAAGGTATAGCGCCATAGATCCTGGTGGGTCCAGTGGGCCAGGGGATTAACTTTGAGTCGCCCATCCTGGTCAAGTTCTAAAATGGGCATCGTTTGCCGATGGGCCGACTGGTCACGGCGGCGGCCTGTGATCCAAGCTTGTACCGAGAGTTCTGCCAGGGCGCGCTCCATCGGTTCTACTTTAGTGACCTGGTGAAACTGATCCACGTCCTGTTCCCATAGTCTCTCTCCATATTGGGCGACAAAGTCGTCATGGCTGGCCGCTGCGCGATAGGTATGGAGATCTAAGTTGTAGAAATGCTGGGCTTTTTTTGCCGTCTCCAATGTTTCTGGGAAGAGATGGAGGGTATCCAAGAAAATAACGGGTATCCGGGCTTGGAGTTCGTGGTAGAGCATGTGGGTGATGGCCCCCATGCTAAAGGATGTCATCTGGACCAAATTGGGCACGGTGGCCACGGCCCAAGCCAAAATTTCTTGGGGTGTGGCTGATTCAAACCGCCGATTGAGCTCGTTTAAATCTAGCTGGTTGGGGGTAAAATCCGATCTTGGCGTTGATTGAAGCGGGTTACGTGATTGTGCTTCTACACAAGAAACCATAGGTGTGAGTGGGGTTTTAGCCCATAAATGATCACTGGATTATCCTATCGCAATAATCTCCCATAACCCACCGGGGAAATGTAGATTAATCCGAACCTTCTTAGAAGCGTTAACCGTAACGATTAAATCTTGCCCCATAGCGTAGGACAATAACAGGTATGAAAAAGCTTATTTTTTACACAAAACCAGGGTGTCACCTTTGTGAAGGACTGGAGGAAAAGTTAGCTCAATTGAAGCATTTGCCAATTCAGATTGAAGCTCGGGATATTACACAAAATCCCGCTTGGTTTGCGGAATACCAGTATGAGATTCCGGTGCTGTGTCGTTTGATTCACTATCCTGAAACACCTGAATTAGAGAAGGAACAGCCGTTGCCTAGGCTGTCACCACGGGCACCGCTGGGGCAAGTGGAGAAAATGTTGCATGCGTATTTAGGCCCCTTTGAGTCCTAAGGGCGGTGATGAGTGTCTGTATGCTGGTGCCCCCTGTGAGTCCTAATGGCGATCAATATGGGATACAAGTATGGATATATTTTGATGCCCCTTTGAGGCAGAATAGCGGCAAATGATATGGGTGATGACGATATGACGCTGCGTGAATTATTGGCACAATTACCCTCGGGCTTGGTGCCTGCCATTGACCATCCGGCCCTGGATCAAGCTGTTACGGGGTTGTGCACTAATTCCAAGAACTGTCAGCCTGGTAACCTTTTTATTGGTATGCCTGGAACCCGTGTGGATGGTGGAGAATTTTGGCCGAGTGCCATGGAGTCCGGTGCGATCGCAGCCATCATCTCCCCCAATGCCTTCAACAATAAGCCAGCCCCCAATGACTCCACCTTGCTTATCCCCATTCCAGACATTGCTAGGGTCTGTGGGGAAGTGGCGGCCGCGTTCTATCACTATCCTGGCAAGACACTAAATCTGGTGGGGGTCACCGGTACTAATGGCAAAACGACCACTACCCATATCATTGAACATTTGCTAAATGCGGCCGCCATGCCCACCGGGCTGCTCGGCACTCTCTATACCCGTTGGCCCGGACATCAGGAAACGGCGGTGCATACCACTCCATTTCCCGTTGACTTACAGCGAGAGCTGGCCAAAGTTGTTGGGGCGGATTGCCAGCACGCCATTATGGAGGTGAGCTCCCATGCGCTGGCTCAAAAGCGAGCCTGGGGGTGCCCTTTTGAGGTGGCGGTGTTTACCAACCTCACCCAGGACCATCTGGACTATCACAAAGATTTGGACGATTACTTTGAGGCTAAGGCCTTACTGTTTAGCCCCGACTATCTTAAAGGCCGCGCCATCATTAATAGTAAGGACCCCTACGGCCAGAAGCTGATGGAGCGGTTAAGCCCTGGGCAGGTTTGGGCATATCACATTGCTGATACCGCTGCTGATTTACACACCGTTGATGTTAGCTACAGTGCAACGGGTATGGCTGGCACCTTGGTTACGCCCATGGGCTCAGTCCCCTTTACTTCACCTTTGGTGGGGCAGTTTAACCTGGAGAATTTATTGGCGGCGTCAGGGACTGCGTTGCATTTGGGCGTACCCTTGGAATCTGTTATTTCCGCCCTAGCCGAATTTAGCGGCGTGCCCGGTCGGATGGAACGGGTGCAGGTGAGTCCCCATCAGGATATTAGTGTGATTGTGGACTACGCTCACACGCCGGACAGTCTAGAGAATGCCTTGCGGGCTGCCCGGCCGTTTATTGCCGGTCAGATGATCTGTGTGTTTGGCTGTGGTGGCGATCGAGATCGCACCAAACGACCCCAAATGGGCCGTATTGCCTACAATCTGGCGGATCGGATTGTGGTGACCTCCGATAATCCGCGTACGGAAGATCCTCAGTCAATTCTGGCTGATGTGGTGGCTGGAATTGAGGCTGATTTGGGGACACAGGTGATTTGCGATCGCGCCGACGCCATTCGCCAAGCCATTCTGTCTGCCCAGCCCGGCGATGGCGTACTGATTGCCGGAAAGGGGCATGAAGACTATCAGATTGTGGGTACACAGAAGCTCCATTTCGATGATCGAGAGCAGTCCCAACTGTGTCTGAAGCTTCGTTTAGCCCCATAGGGCCATGTCATGCCGAGGGGTTAAACTCCGTGCTAGCACTGAAAGTTAAGTGGAAATACTCATTTATCGCCCCCTTGCCTTAACTACCCTAGGGGAGATAGATACGTAATCTAATCCGCCTTGGGCGCATTGTGGAATTACTATGGATGCTTCTACGGCAAGACCATCAGCGTTAACATCGGCCACTCGATGTCCAACTTCAGTAACGCGCTCATCTGCTCCAGAGATAACTCCGCAGTTTCTTAAGACCGCTGCCCAAGAACTCAACAACCCGATCACCACTATTAAGACAGCGTTGACGCTGCTTAGTTCATCAACGCTGAAGCCAAAACAGCGGGAGCGTTATTTACAGATGATTGGTCAGGCGTGCGACCGTCAAAGCCATCTTATTAATAATGTATTTGAGCTGCTAGAGCTGCAGCTTGTCCCCCAGACCATGGCCTTGGAAAAAGTTCAACTGTGGGACTTAGTGCCAGGGGTGGTGAGTACCTATCAGCCCCTGGCTACAGAGCGCAACATTTTATTGGCCTACACGGTTTCAAATCATTTGCCCTCTGTCCTGGCTATTGAGGCGCATCTGAAGCAGGTCTTGATTAGCCTGCTGAGTAATAGCATTCAATTCACAGATAACAATGGCCGGATTTGGGTCACAGCCCATCACCGGGTAGATGGCCAAGTGGCTTTAGTGATTCAAGACAATGGTCAAGGGATTGTGCCATCGGCCCTACCCCAGGTGTTTAACTCTTTTTATCGCAGTACGTCTGAGGGCACCGGTTTAGGCTTAACCCTGGTGCAGCAGTTATTGATTCGCTCCGGTGCCTCTATTTCGGTTAGCAGTATTCCGGGCAAAGGAACGGCATTTACGATTTTGCTACCCGCTGCTGATTAGACGATTAGAGGTCTCGTGGGGCCCTATGATCCATTGCTAATGGGCCGCGCTGTCAAATTTGGGAGTATTTCCAGGGTGCTAGGGCTAGTCTGTCCATAGACGTTGTCCGTTTAATGCCTGCCATACCTAAAGCCGCATGACTATTCCGTATCTTCTGGCATCAGAGTTTCAATCAAGAGTTGAGCCTTTTGCTGTTTTTCTTGCAAAAAGGTGCCGCACTTTTTTAGCTCTGTAGCTGCCTTTTCAAATTGCTCGAAGATATGGGCTAGAGGCAGTTCACCGGTTTCTAGGTCAGTGATAATAGCTTCAATTTGTTCGACCGAGGCTTCATAGTCCCAGGCTTCCGTAGACTTTTTTGCTCTAGGCATGGTGGTGCAGAATGGGGGCAAAGATGATGGCTCTATGGATAGTTTTGCTCACCCCAGCACCTTCCG
>CALHGI010000362.1 GCA_938029995.1 uncultured cyanobacterium
ATCTTTATCCAGCCATTCCCCATGATGAGCAACGGGAGATGTTTAAATTACCGGGGTTGCTTAAGACGTTAGTAGAGACCGGTTCGCGGGGCGCTAAGGCGGGTCAGGGGTTTTATAAAAAAGTTGGGAAAGACATTCTCTCGGTGAATCCGAAAACCTTTGGGTATGAGTCGCCGCGCCAGCCGGATTTACCTGGCATAGCCAGCGTGGCCCATGTACCTGAATTGATGGAACGATTACGGGGGTTGTATAAACTGCCGGGTCGAGGGGGAGATTTTTTCCGGCAGATGACGTTGGCCCTATTGAGCTATAGCGCTTGTCGGTTGCCTGAGATTGCCGATAGTCCGGTGGACGTGGATAGGGCCATGCGCTGGGGATTTGGCTGGCAGCTGGGGCCGTTTGAGATGTGGGATGCCATTGGCTTCCACAGGGTGCTTTACGATATGCAGGCAATGAATTTCAAGGTGCCGGGATGGCTCCAGGAAATGGCGGCGACGGGGGAAGGCCATTTCTATCGAAGTCACCATGGGGTGCCCAGTAGTTTGTTGATGGCGGAATCTGTGATGGGACCTGGGGGACCCCAGGTAGTGGACCAGCCAGACGGCGAGATTCACTTGCCTTTGATAACAATGCCCAATAGAAAGGTGTGGGAAAATCCGGAAGCGGTGCTGTGGGACATGGGAGATGGAGTGGTGCTGTATGAGTTTCGCTCTAAGGGGAATACCCTCAGTACGACGGTGGTGGATGGTCTGCAGACGGTGTTAGATCTGTTGACCCAGTCAGATACCTATCGTGGGTTGGTGATTGGTAACAACAGCGAGCATTTCTGTGGCGGGGCCAACCTGCTGGAAATGGGGACGGCGGCCCAGACAGGCAATGGGCCGCTGATTTCTAATTTGTTGATGACCTTCCAAACAGTGTTGCAACGGATTCGGTATTTCCATAAGCCCATTGTAGTGGCGTTGCAAGGGCGAGCCTTGGGGGGTGGCTGTGAACTGGTTATGGCCTGCCCCCATGTGGTGGCAGCGGCCGAGAGTTATATCGGCCTGGTGGAACTAAGCGTGGGATTAATTCCCGGTGCAACGGGGACAACTCGCATGGCCAAGTGGGCGGCACAAAAGGCGTTGGGCGGGACTGCTCAACAGATTCAGCCGTTCTTGAATCATGTCTTTAAGACGGTGGCGACGGCCACGGTGGCGGGTAGTGCCTATGAGGCGATGGAGCTGGGATTCTTGCCGCCTCATACCCACGTTGTGATGAACAATGATCAGCGGCTGTATGTGGCGAAGGAAGAGGTGCTGTGTTTGGACCGGGCGGGGTATCGACCGCCTGCGCGGGATAGTTTCTGGGTGCTGGGTCAACAGGGTCGAGCGGTGCTAGACCACATGGCCTATAGCTTGGAGCAGGGGGGCTTTGCCAGTGAGTATGATCGATTCTTGGCCCAGAAGCTGGCCTATGTGATGACAGGTGGAGAGTTGACGTCTCCGGCACGGGTGTCTGAGGAGTATTTGTTGGGGTTGGAGCAGGAGGTGTTTTTGCCGCTGTTACAGGAGAAGAAAACCCAGGAGAGAATTATGCATTTGTTGAAAACGAAGAAACCGTTGCGGAATTGATGATTTTTCGATGGGCTGTGCCCATCTTCCATGACTCATCCCTAGGGAGAACAAGATTATGCAAAATACTTACATTGTTGCCAGTGTGCGGACGGCGGTGGGTAAAGCGCCCCGAGGTACGCTTCGACACATGCGGCCAGATGATATGGGGGCGGCGGTGGTGCGCGGTGCGATCGCAACTCTCCCCGCCTTAAGGAGCGACCACATCGAAGATGTGATTATGGGCTGTGCCATGCCGGAGGCGGAGCAGGGCTATAACCTGGGGCGGGTGATTGCCCACCGGGCAGGGTTACCGCCATCGGTGCCGGGAATGACGGTCAATCGGCTATGTTCGTCGGGGTTACAGACCATTGCCATGGCGCACCAGGCCATTAGTTTAGGGCAGGCGGATGTGATGGTGGCGGGGGGTGTGGAGTCCATGAGTTTGATTCCCATGGGGGGGGACCGGTGGAGTCCGAACCCGGTGATGATGACGGATATGCCTGAGGTGTATACCTCCATGGGGCTGACGGCGGAGAATGTGGCGGAGCAGTTTAAAGTGTCGCGGGAAGATCAGGATGGGTTTGCGTTGCGATCTCACCAAAAGGCGATCAAAGCGATCAAAGCAGGCCATTTCATCGACGAAATTATCCCCCTACCCGTCACCGACACGGTGTACCAAGACGGAGCAACCCACACCCACAAAACCCTATTCAAGGTGGATGAAGGCCCCAGACCCGACACTAGCCTGGCCGCCTTAGGGGGCTTATCCCCAGTTTTCCGCCGGAGCGGCAGTGTCACCGCAGGTAACGCCTCCCAAATGTCCGATGGGGCAGCAGCGACGTTGCTGATGGGCGAGGCCAAGGTACGGGAAATGGGAATAACGCCCATGGCACGTCTGCTGGGCTTTGCGGTAGCCGGTGTGCCGCCACAGATTATGGGCATTGGCCCGGTGGAAGCGGTGCCCAAGGTACTGAAACAAGTGGGGCTAAGCCTGGAAGACATGGGCCTGATCGAACTGAATGAAGCCTTTGCCGCCCAGAGTTTAGCCGTTATTCGTAAGCTGGGGTTGAACCCAGACATTGTGAACGTCAATGGAGGGGCCATTGCCCTGGGCCATCCCCTGGGGTGCAGTGGAGCAAAACTCACCGCCACGTTGCTGCATGAAATGAAGCGACGCCAAATCCGCTACGGCATGGTCACCATGTGCGTGGGCGGCGGCATGGGGGCCGCCGGGGTGTTTGAAAATTTGTTGCTCTAGCATAGGGCAACGAAACAAGACTAGGCTTAGAAAGCAAAGGTGATATTTGTCGCTAATGGCATTTCAACAAGATTAAAGATTCGGCGTTGCTGATCCTCGGGATGATTTTACTAGTCTCAATCTGGTTATTAGTCAGGTTTACAGATCGATTCATCCTCTAAATCAGCAACGGCAAGATTCTTCTGCATGACTTCTGGGTGCCATTGCATAATTCCCGTAGGGGCATTGCATGCAATGCCCCTACGGGACGGTCCCACGGATTGATCGTAAACATTAGAAGATTCTAAACAACATCACCTTACCTGCCCTAGTCAGTTGTGACAAAAAGGGTAAAGATTATGACTCTCTTGACCGTTGGTTTAATTGTCGGTTGCCTCAGCCTGTTTGGCATCCTGGCCTATTTTAATGTGCCGATGCTGGCCTGGTTCGCCTATGGCGCACTGGTCTTAGGACTCACCCAGGCATCCCTGTGGCTATGGGGATTGTTTGCAATTGTAGCCATTGTGTTTAACGTGCCATTTATTCGACAAGCGCTGATAACAACCCCCATTGTAAAAACAATTCAGAGTTTTAATCTGTTCCCCAAAATTTCTGATACTGAGCGAGCGGCCATTGAAGCGGGCACCGTGTGGGTAGATGGTGAACTGTTTTCCGGTAAGCCCAATTTTAAGCGAATTTTAGCGGAGTCCTACCCCACCCTGAGCGATGCGGAACAAACCTTTGTGGACGGCCCGGTGGAGCAGGTGTGCCGCATGGCCACGGACTGGGAGATCCATCAACGCAAAGATTTACCACCGGAGGTGTGGACCTACCTAAAGCAAGAGCGCTTCTTTGGCATGATGATTCCGCCCGAGTATGGCGGTCGAGGGTTTTCCAATACGGCCTACAGTGCGGTCATGACCAAGCTGGCCTCCCGGTCCTTTACCCATACCGCCACCGTGGGCGTGACCAATTCCCTTGGTCCAGCGAAACTGTTGCTGCGCTACGGCACCGATGAACAAAAGCAACGGTACTTGCCACGGCTGGCCACGGGAGAGGAAATGCCCTGCTTTGCCCTAACCGAACCCACCGCCGGTTCCGATGCCGCCAGCCTGCAGTCCAGCGGCACGGTATTTGAACAGGACGGTGAACTATATCTGCGGTTGAACTGGCAGAAGCGATACATCACCCTGGGAGCCATTGCCACCCTGATTGGCTTAGCCGTCCGTCTGCGGGACCCACATAACCTGTTGGGCAAGGGTCCCGATGTGGGCATTACCTGCGTGTTGGTGCCTGCCGACACCCCCGGTGTGGAGCTGGGCCGTCGGCACGATCCCATGGGAGTGCCGTTCTACAATTCCCCCATTGCCGGTCGGAATGTGGTGCTGCCCGCTAGCCAGATTATTGGCGGCGTGGAACGGGCGGGGCAGGGTTGGACCATGCTGATGCAGAGTCTGGCCGCAGGTCGAGGCATTAGCTTCCCAGCGACGGCAACGGGGGTGGCAAAACTCGTCTCTCGGGTGACCGGTGGTTACAGTGTGGTACGGCAACAATTTGGGCTGTCCATTGGTAAATTTGAGGGAGTGGAAGAACCCCTGGCCCGGATTGGTGGCCTCACCTATCTGATGGATGCGGCACGGCTGTATACCTGTGGTGCGGTAGACGCAGGGGAACAACCTGCGGTGGTGTCCGCCATTGCCAAGTATCAGTTTACTGAGCTGTCTCGCCAGATTATTAACGACGGCATGGATATTCTGGGCGGTGCTGGCATCTGTCGTGGTCCGCGTAATCTGTTGGCGAATATTTACACGGCTACGCCCATTCCGATCACGGTGGAAGGGGCCAATATTCTCACCCGCAGTTTGATTATCTATGGCCAGGGGGCGATTCGCTGCCATGGCTATATTGTGGACGAGATTGCGGCTCTTAAAGCCAATAATGTGGCAGCCTTTGACCATGCCTTTTGGCGGCATGTGGGGCTGATGCTGAGAAACTGGGCACGGGCCAAGGTGCTGGGTGTGAGCCATGGGCGGCTGGCAAAAGCGCCTGTGGGTGGAGAAACGGCCCGCTACTATCAGAAACTGGCCTGGGCTTCGGCTACGTTTGCGGCTCTCTCTGATCTAGCGATGATTGCCTATGGTGGTGGCCTGAAGCGCCATGAGAAAATCACGGGGCGCTTTGCCGATATGCTCTCTTGGATGTATTTAGCAACGGCAACACTACGGCGATTTGAGGCGGAAGGCCGTCGGGAGGAGGATTTACCCTTGGTGCATTGGTCTCTGAACCATAGCTTGGGCCAGATACAGGTGGCATTAGAGGGGTTGTTGGCGAATCTTGATATTCCTGTTTTGGGTCGTTTAATCCGGGCGACAACGCTACCGTGGTTCCGGTTGAATCCGATTGGGGTGGTGCCGACGGATGCCCAGGGCCATGGGGTGGCGAAACTGTTGCAATCTCCTGATGGTCGAAATCATCTGACTAAAGGGTTGCATGTGCCCAATGATGCGGAGCAAGCCCTGGGTCGTTTGGAGCGGGCGTATCAGTTGTCTATTGTGGCAATGCCGGTGTTTAGGAAGATTAAAACGGCGTTGCGCAATGGGGAGTTGAATATTGTGCCACCTATGGACCGGGTGGAAGCGGCTTTACGGGCGGGGGTGATTACGGGGGCGGAATCTGACCTGGCGATAGCGGCGGAGACGGCACGATTGGATGCGATTCAGGTGGATTCGTTTACGTTGGCGGAGTATCAGCGGATTGGGAAGAAATTTATTGAGGAGGAGATGATTGGAGCGGAGTAGACAGGTCTGAATTAGTGATGATGTGATTGCTCTGGTGCCATTCAGGTGCCAGGGCAAGTTTCTATAAGTAGCCAAGATAAAGAGAATGCTGGGATTTTTTGTGCTGAGAGATGTGTACCTGTGAGTGAGATACCCCTGAAAATCACGAATCCTGAGGTGTCTGACATAGACCATGACGTCCAGAATTGTAGTGATGTCGGGAATATTGCTAAAGGGTAGGGAATTTTGAGTTTGGAAAGATGTGGCTTCGGCTCAGCCACCGGGATAGTGGCGTGAGAATGTGGCTTCGACTCCGCTCAGCCACCGGGCGATGTTGGCTCGGCCAGCGGGTGATGTTGGTTCAGCCACTGGGTTAGGTGGAAGAGAGAATTGCGTACGAGGCTGGAATCTTCGCCACCAACCGACCAACGAGGGCTGAGCGCAGTCGAAGCCCGGACCCTAGCCACACCCGATCGACGAGGGCTGAGCGCAGTCGTTCGCGAAGCGTCTCCACAGGAGTTAGCTCG
>CALHGI010000363.1 GCA_938029995.1 uncultured cyanobacterium
CTGGGCTTTTAAGCCGTTAGGTGTGCCGCTGCCATCCCAGTATTCTAGCTGGTGGGTCACAATCCGACTGATGGGTTCTAACTCGGGCATGGAGGATAGGAGTTGGCCACCGAGGGCCGCCCGATCGCGCCAAAAGACTAAGCTGGCTTTGTCTAACTGGTCCGCCGTTTGCTGAAAGATTTCCTGGGGGGCTTCGGCTAAACCGATGCGGAAAAGGAGTCCGGCTAACCTGAGTCGGCGGAGCTTGAGGGTGGGTAGATCGAGTAGCTGACCTAGGGTTTCGGCAAGGGCAGATACCTGTAGCGACGCTAGGGAATTGGCCGGGTCCCGCTGATCAATTTTTTGCACCATGCGCAAAAAGGCCTGGAGCTTATTGGCTGCCAAGTTGCGATTGAGTTTGGATGCTTGGCCTTCTAGTTCCCAGAGCTCACGGGTTTGGCGACTGACGGTAACTAGCTGTTGCTGACTACTTTGTAGGTAGTTAACAATGCGGGTGACCACGCCGCTTAGATCCGTTGACGTGGATGAGGGATTGTTTTTGAGGGTGTTGTAGCGTTCTGTTAGCTGATCGGCTAGGGCCCGATCGTAGAGACCCATGCGATCGATCAAAATTTTGGCGGCGACTTCTACCGGGGCACGGTCAAAGGTCCAAAGGCCGTAGAACTTTCGTTCAACATCTAGGTTGGGGATGCTATCGGTGCGGTATTCCTCGTCGGATAGCTCGTGGCATAGCAGCATGGCCGCATAGCTGGGAGCTAAAATTATGAGGTTCCACTCTCGAGTCATGCCATCATTCGCTTCGAGATCCACCAGGTCCACATTGGGCAGTTGGCTGGTGGCATGGTCGGCGAAGCCACTGTCTGGCACGGCTGCGATCGCAATTTGCTGTGCACAGCGGGCAATATCCGCGTAGCGATCGGCCTCTTGTAGGTACCATTTACCTTGCTGAAAGGTCACCAAGACCAGGGGTTCTGACCCTTCTGGCTGCTCCAGAATGTGGTCTTCTAAGGCGTGGCAAAGGGCCACCAGGGTGTTTTTGAAATAAACACCATAGCTAGAGGGCATTTGCCCTGGGGGCAAAAGAGTCTTTAGTTGGTTGAGGGTAGACTCAGAATTCATAGCAAGATTTTCAGTTAATCCGATGAGCACTTAGTCACCAGACTAGATACTGGCGTAACCGACCCATGGATTCCCCAAATAGGTCTTATTCAAAGCATCCAGGCTCCTCTATGATTCCACACTTTGATGAAAAGCGCGGCATGTCTAAACAGTTTAAGTCGCTGGAAATATAAATTGCCTGGAACGGTGGCAACATCGATGGATATGCTTTAAATAGTCAAAAACAATTATTTTTGTTGTAAATCTATACAAGGTAAGTAGCTTAAATAGGTAAAACTACTTACCTTGTAGGGGGACCTGCCTAATTATCATTGGTGGGTCCAATTGAAATCGAGTGAAAATTATGACTACCCCATCTCAAGAACAAAGCTGTCCCGTATGCGGTGTCACCATTACCAATGACACTGTTCAGTTTGCCAATGGGTCCACGGGGACTCGCGCTCGGCTATATGCCAGGGTCTGTCAGTACGCTAAAAAGCCCGACTGCATTAACCAAGATAAAGCCCTCATTGGTGAAGTCCTGCAAGAGGATGGCTTCCTAGAAGCGCCGCAGATTAACTTAGGTTAATCGCCTTTCTAGCCCATGCGCTCGGCCACTTGCTTCAGTCGCTGCAACTGGGCTTCCATGTCCTGTTTAGTCCAGCCAGCGGCAAACTGATTAAAGCCAAATGCCACCAGCGGATTGGGAATTTCAAACTCAAATCGATTGACCAGGTGAGTACCCAGATCGGTGGGGATGCACTCCCACCGGTCTTGGCCGGAAAAAAAGCCGCTAAAGGCCCACACCACTAATCCTGGACGGCGTTCCACCACGGTGCTGATCAGGCTGGGCTGCCATAGGGGAATTTGAATCATAAATCGTGTCTGACTATGGAGGTCAGTGCTCCAGGTTTCGCCCATGGGTTCGCAACGGAGGGCGGGGTTGAGCCACTGATGCATGAGGGTGCGATCGCAAATGCACCGCTCCACAGTAGTGGCATTGGCCCGAATAGAAACTGACTGTTCAAAAACACCCATAGAAAATTACAAGCTGTGATGGATTTAGGGGACGTATCAATCGGTTGAAGTCGTCAATCAGCCGTGCTCAGATCAAACCATCCCGAGCCTCAGCAACGCCAATTACAACAATGGTCGGTAGCGTTCAACCGCTACCGACCATTGTCACTTAAACCCAGTTAAACCACAGCTTACTAATGACTGTGATGGGTTGCCTGCTCCTGCTGGTGCTCCTGCTGGTGACCATGCTCACCATGGTGGTGCTTGTGCTCACCGTGGTGATGACCATCTGGATGATGGTGGCTATGGTCACCGTGGTGGTGGCCATCATGGCTATGGAGCAATTCTTCTGCAATGCTCTCCCGGTGACGTTGACTGACCACCATGCCCTGATCTCCCATCAGGTCCGAAATCAGTCCATCAACCCAGCCTGCGGCCATGGCGAGAAACTCATCGTTGTCATTGACACAGGGCATTTGCACATAGGTGACATCCGGGCGCTTACGCCGTAGATGACCAATGATGTGATCCACATCCAATAGGGTTTCGTGGTTTTCGGTGACAAAGCCAATGGGCATAAAGACCAAGGACGTAGCCCCCAAATCCATGAGGTTTTGAGCCGCTAGGGTGACATTGGGCTGGGTCCACTCGATCATCGGAGTATCGTGATTCAACCAACCAATGGTCACCAAGGGATAGTTATAAATTAGACGTTCCCGAACGGCGTCATAAAGCAGCTGACTCTCGGTGATGCCAGAGGTAAATCCCTTTGCTTTGTGGGGACAGCCATGGTTCATGAGGACAATGCCGGTTTGGGATGGCAAGTGCGCAACGGCTAGATGGTCACGAATTTTGTCCTCCACCTGGCGGGCCAGTAGATTGATGTAATCAGGCTGGTTAAAGAACGATGGCATGTAGCGAGTGCCCTGCAGCCAGTGGTCTTCTCCGCCCTGAAACGTTTTGGCTAGGGCGTCGTTGACCTGCTCCACTGCAATCCCGCTGGTAAAGATAGAATCCACCACTAGCAAGGGGTAGATCAGTAGCTTTGTAAACCCTTGGGCCTGAATCTCTGCTAAGACTTGGTGCGGTAGATGGGGGGCGCAGAAGTTAAACGCCTTAAAGACGCTGACCCGGTCTCCCCACTTGGCCTTCATATGCTTCTCAATGCCATCGCGCTGACGCTCGAAAATAGCATTGTGGGGGGAAATAAAGTGATCGTGCTGATGATCCCATTCATGGCGATCAAACAGGGCTAAAAGCTTGGCAATGGGGGGATAAATCCAGGTAGGGACCGGGGCAAACTTCGCCGTCAGTAGGTTAAGGGCCTGCTCGTTGTAATTGGCAAAGTCTTCGTAGCTTTCTACTTCGCCGTACCCCATGAGCAAAACTGCTACACGCTCGTCAGGGTTGGTTGGGTCTGTATGGGATAGATGCGTACGCGGAATCGCAACCATAAAAAATGAGCCTCAAGGGTGGGTTAGGCATTTGCCAAGGCCTAACGATATCCCAACCGTTCCATACCACTCCATAGTCATTGGGAGAATTTAAGACTCTTGAGATGAATCGATAGGTTGCCATCGCCTGGCTCCCGGTGTCCAGTTGCCATGGAATGGCTAAGAGCTTTAGATGCCAAGGGGCTAGGTCCATCGCCCTGGGCTGAATGCCGCCGTTGGCGATGTGACCCTCTGTTAAGTATGAACAAGTACGAAGGTGTGTTTCGGCTTAATCGCTCCACAAACGTCGTCGTTCGGGTCCCTTGAGTCGTCCATGGGTATCCCGCAGCAGTTTAGGGATATCTAGCTGCTCGGGGCAGCGGGGCAGACAATCGCCACAGTCGTTGCAGCGACTGCCCTTGCGACCGGGAAACCAGTGACCGGCCTGTTCAAACATCCCGTAGCGATATTGGCCGAACTGGGTCATGTCATGGGCCACGGCCAGGTTGCGTAGTCGCAGCACTTCTGGAATATTGATCGCCTCTGGACAGGGCAGGCAGGCATAACATTGGCGGCAGTGGTCCGTCCCCAGCATGGCCTGTTGGTGATGGCCTAGGCGGGTTAAGACGGTGTTTTCATCCTGGGTTAGGGGCATGGTGTCATCGGCCACCTGTAGGGGCCAATCCAGTTCAGCCGGGACGGCTGGACCTAGGCTGAGGGTGGTGATGCGTGCATCGCTCAGCAGCCATCGATAGGTGAGCAAAAGCGGGTCAAAGGGGGCACAGGCTGCTTTGAGGGTGTCAGATGGCGTGTAGAGTTGGCCGCCTTTGTCGGCGGGGGAGATGATAAAAATGCCCAGGTCCCGTTGATGGGCTAAGTCAATGGCGGCGGCGTTGCGCTGGTTAAAAAAATAATAATGGAGGTTGATAAAGCTGATGATGGGGATTGAAATCGCACCCATGACGACCTCTAACGCCCCATGGCTAGAGGCTCCCACATGGCGTACCCGGCCATCATTCACCACCTGGGCGAGCCCAGGCACCATGGCCTGGGTCTGCTGTAAATGCTCAGGGGTGTTTACGCCGTGGATTGCCAGGCAG
>CALHGI010000364.1 GCA_938029995.1 uncultured cyanobacterium
AGTACCTGGGATATTGCCAACTGGCGACCGGTGGAGGCCGCCCCAGCCTCCTCAAACGGGGCAGAGGGGCCATCGGACCAGTCATCTGAAAACAAGGCGGCCCCTGAACAAAAAACAGACGATGAGGACGCAGCCAGTACACCGAAGTCCCAAGGGGCCGCTGAACCAGACACCGCCTCAGAAGAGTGAAGAGGCCGTATTCATTGGAGCAGTGCCCCCACAACTACATTTATGACTTGACGCCCATGGGCCAGGGCTGCAGTTTTAGGTGACACCAGCGGCGCCAGAACACCCTTAGGAAATTTCCTGGGCATCGACATCCACCACCACCGTGTCGCCAGACTCAGGCTGGGCGGCTTCTGCCGTCGAAGCCGCCGCAGCCTCATCTCCCTTAGGCCGATTTAACGTCCCCTGCAGCAGCTGAGTCACCTCTGCAATCAGCAGCGTGAGCAAAATACCATCGTCAATCCAGCCCACAATGGGAAACACGTCGGGGGAAATATCAATGGGGCTCAATAGGTAGGTGAGGGTCCCAAAGATAATCAGCCAGCGATATTTAGGATGGCGTAGGCCATTGCGATACCAGGCGTAAAATGATTCAACCAGTTGCTTCATAGAAATCTTTAGCGCATTGTCCTATGATGCCACTTCCCTCAAAAAGCCGAGGATACGAGGGAAAATTTTTAGGTTTATGGCAACTGGCAAAGGTATGGGCCCGTTGCCAGTCAGGTGAGCGGCTGTGGCAACGGGCTTCCAGTAATATTGCTTGGCCCCATAGCGGTCCCTACATGATCAGGGTTCTACGGCACACCATGTCGCTAACCATAGGCACCAAGCGATATCATGCTGACTAACCGACAGAAGTTGTATTCACTATGGGTTCTATGGAACGCTCTGCTCGCTGGTTTATAGGGTCTTGCCTACTGGGGGTCTTGGTGGGTTTGGGGGCCTGTCGCCCCGCCTCGGATACCGCCACATTAAATAATCCGACCGACGATGGCACCCTAAAACTCCTGTACTGGCAAGCGCCCACGATCCTGAATCCCCACTTGTCCAACGGATTTAAGGACTCTGAAGCCAGCCGCATTACCCTAGAGCCCTTGGCTAGCTTTGACGCCACGGGTACGCTCAGACCCTTTTTGGCCGCCGAAATCCCCTCCCTCGAAAATGGTGGGGTGGCCAGCGATGGCACCTCCGTCACCTGGACTCTGCGGTCCGACGTGCTGTGGTCCGACGGCACCCCCTTTACCGCCGAGGATGTGGCCTTTACCTACGCCCTGTTGAGCAATCCGGAGGTGGGGAGCACTACGGCGGGCACCTATGAAACCATCGAGGCGGTGGAGGCCCTAGACCCCACCACGGTAAAAATCACCTTTAAAGAACCGAACCCCGCCTGGTCTCTGGTGTTTACCGGCACCTCGGGCATGATCCTACCGGCCCATGCCTTTAAGGACTTTAATGGGGGCAATGTACGGTCAGCCCCGGCAAATCTACAGCCCATTGGCACTGGCCCCTACCAGGTGACCACCTTTAAGTCAGGGGATGTGGTGGTGTATGAACCCAACCCCCACTATCGAGCCCCCCTTGCCTTTGAACGCATCGAGCTAAAGGGGGGTGGAGATGCCGCCTCCGCCGCCCGGGCCGTGATGCAAACGGGTGATGCGGACTTTGCCTACAACATTCAGGTGGAAGCTCCCATCCTTAAGCAGCTGGAAACGGGCGGACAGGGCCAGTTTGTCACCAGCTTTGGCTCCTTAGCAGAGCGCATTTTGTTTAATTTCACCGATCCAAATCAGACCGCTGACAGCGGTGAACGCTCTAGTGTGGAGTTTCCTCATCCGTTTTTTAATGATGCCAAGGTGCGTCAGGCCTTTAGCCTGGCCATTGACCGGGATACCATTGCCGATCAGCTCTACGGCCCGGCGGGGCAGGGGACGGTGAACTTTTTGGTATCGCCGGAAATCTATCGCTCAGCCAATACTAGCTATGGCTTTGATCTGGACCAGGCTAACCAGCTCCTGGATCAGGCGGGGTGGGTGGATAGCAATAATAATGGAACCCGCGATCGCAACGGCACCGAAATGCAAGTGCTCTTCATCACCTCCGTCAACCCCGTCCGCCAAAAGACCCAGGAAATTATCAAACAAAACCTAGCGGCCATTGGCGTGGGCACCGAGCTCCGGTCCCTGGACCCGGCGGTGTACTTTTCCGGCGATCCCGCCAGCGAAGACACCGTGGAACATTTCTACGCCGATCTACAAATGTTTGCCACAGGCAACACCAACCCAGACCCCGCCGCCTATCTCAAAACCTACACCTGCGACGAAATCAGCCAAAAAGAAAATAACTGGTCGGGGCAGAACTATAGTCGCTACTGCAACCCCGACTATGACAAACTCTGGCAACAATCAACAACAGAACTTGATAACAAAAAACGAACCGCCCTCCTAATCCAGATGAATGACACCCTAATCGAGGACTACGCGGTTCTGCCCATTGTCCATCGCGCCGACATTGACGCGGTTAGCGATCGCATCACCGGCATTGAGCTCACCCCTTGGGATCTGCACACATGGAACATTGCCGACTGGAAACGCCCATAAGCAAGGCACAAACCTTTTTTGATGGCGGACGTCAGCGACACCGGCCTTGCCCCTACCCCTGGGGATCTGCGCGGCACATCGTCGGCTAAAAACGGCCATAGATCCAACACATCTCATCATGATGGCGGTTGACATTCCATAGCAAAGTAGGCAGCCACTGAATAGAGCCAAAATCAGACATCCCAAGTCCTCCGTAGGGTTTTCCAAGAATATGAAGCAACCTCAGCGGAATTTCACATCTAGCAGAGATTAATTGAGTTCTTGTTGAAGTTGAGCATCAGGCCTTGTTGATAATTTGGGTTTTTACCTACATTGTCAATATCAGATTGGACAAAAACTCCAAAGCATTGCTTCTAGCAGAGAAAACGACCCTCTCCTACCGTCTACCACTCGTATATTGTTCAGCGCTACCGCCTTTAAAAGCACTATCGCTTTTAAAAGCACTATCGCTCTTAAGTCAGATTTCTACCATGTTGCACCAACGCCGTCACACGAGCCCCTGGGCAAGTTTTCCATAGAACGGCGGAGCAACAGTTAACACGCTTAACAGTTCTTCCTTTAAAGAATATCCGATGAAACCATTGTCAGACCTAATGGGTGTGATCACTGGTGCGATGGTGGCCGCCCTGGGAATAAGTGGGACAG
>CALHGI010000365.1 GCA_938029995.1 uncultured cyanobacterium
AATACGGCCATGTAGGCGGTCAATGCGGTCCACAGCAAATAGCTATTGTGGAAATACATGGCCAGGGCAGCGAAGGGCATAAACCCCACACCAAAGCCAAGCAGGGCACCGTTACGCAAGACCGCTCCTTTTTTAAGACCGATAAAATAGCCCTCTAACATAAAGGCTACCGCTGTGATGGTCAGCAGCGGCACCAACCAGGCAGCGTAGCTCACCATGGCCTCACTCACCTCCGCATGGTTGGTGAGCAGGGAAAACATCGTACCCGGCAGGAACACCACCGACAGGGAAACCCCAAGGGAAATGACTAGGCTGGTGATGATGGCCGTTTTCAGCACCGGCAGACATTGGTCTAAGCGCCCCTGCCCCTTGAAGTTGGCCACTAGGGTTTGGACAGTCATGCCGATGCCCTGCACCATAAACTGGCTCAGCAGCGCAATTTGCAACAGCAAGCCATTCTCCGCCAGGGAATCGGTCCCAAAGGTGGCACTCAGGTTAGTAAAAATGGAATAGGCAGAAATAATGGCGATGTAGCGCACCAAAAGATTGCCATTAAGCAGCAACGTGGCCCCCAAAGCCTGACGATCCAACACCTGCCCCAGGGCCTTGCCCACATAGGACCAGTCAACGGTTAGGACCATGGCCGCCAGCCCCACCAGCAGCCCCAAGTATTGACTGAGGGCCGTGGCCAATCCAGCGCCAGCGCTCTCCCAGCCCCAGCGGTTAATCATCAGATAGTCCAGCATCACATTAGAGCCGTTGACCATCAAGGAAATGAGCAGCACCAGGCCATTTTTTTCACGGCCTAGAAACCAGCCAATCAGGACAAAGTTGAGTAGTACAGCCGGGGCTCCCCAAATACGGGCGTTAAAGTAGGCCAAGCCAGCCTGCTCCGTCTCGGAGGCCCCAGACAAAAGGGTGAAGCCCAGCTGATGAATGGGATATTGCAACAGCAGGATTAGGGCTGCGATCGCAATGGCCACCAGACCACAGCGCAACACAGCCACCAAGACCCCAGCCGCATCATCTTTCCCCATGGCCTGGGCCGTCAGCGCATTCGTGCTACTGCGCAAACTCTTCAGAATGCGATAGAGATAGTCAAATAAAATACTCCCCAGAATGACACCCGCTAAATAGTGGATATCAGCAAGATGCCCTAAGAAAGCCGTGTCAAATAGCCCGGCTAAGGGCACCATCATATGGGAGAACATCCCCACCACCGATAGCTGATAAAACCGAGGCAAGAAACTCTTGCTCGCTGATGGAATGGCGGAAACCATAATTTGCGAAACACTCGAACGAATCGCAGAGTGTTACATTACTTATTGAACCGAGTTAAATTAACGCTTTCTTATCAAAGCTTAATGTTTAACATTTAGCACATTCAAAACCACCTTTACCAGCCTAAGGATTCTACTTAAGTAGCTCTAAGGCATACCCCATAAGCAATTTAGCCTTCTATGAACTCCATCGACAAGCTCATCACCATGGCCGAGGACGAGCTTACTCAATACAGCACCGAAGCCCGCAAAATTGAAAAACTGCGACCGAAGGTTGGTTTGACCGTGCCCTACCCCCAACAGAAGGAGGTTAGAGAACAGATACTGGCGGATATTCCGACTAATATATTTGCCAAAATCGTCGAGCGCGATCGCCAGATGGTTGCCTTACCCCTGTGGGGAATTGGTGGGTTAGGTCTGCTCCTGGGGATTTCCATGCACCAACCGTTGGACTTCATCGCGACGGGCATTGGATTTTATGCCGCCTTTGGGGTGCAGTCGTTGGGCTGGAAAATAGAAGCCAAACGACTAATTGTCAAAACCTTAGATGCCATTGAGCGAGAGATGCAAAGTGAGGCGTAATCGCCCCAACGGCAACCAATACGTCCGCAACGTAAGGCACTAGCTTCCGCCAAACATCCCATCCGACCGACTCCGCCGGTGAAATGGATGGATTTGCCATCAACAGAGACCATCAAGACCGTAAATTTGCGAAACTGTCCGGATGCTCATTTAATATTTTCTTAAGCTTTCACGTCAAAAAAAAACTGTACAAACAGTACCATCGATGATCCAGTATTTATTTATGTGGAAGGCTGTTTAGCGTTAGGCCTATCCCAGGGCCACAACAGCGTTCGTGAATTCCTATTGTCTGACATCTGTAATTTTTTGCAGCTGACAAGTTACTTTGTTTGTTAGGAAAGGTACACACTAATGGGTAAATTTTCCTTGGGTATTCGGCTCTCAATTAATTAAGATTTAGAAGTACTAGAAGCTTTTTTCAATACTGACAATATTAAATATCAATGACAATCACTGAAGACAATTTTGAGCGCGTTGTACTGGGTTCTTCTGTGCCAGTTCTAGTACACTTTTGGGCTCCTTGGTGTGGCCTATGTCGTCGAGTAACCCCCATGCTCAATCGGTTTCAGCAAGAGTGGTCAGGCCAGGTTAATGTGCTTGATGTTAATGCCGACGAGAATCTTAAGTTAGCCAACCTCTATCGATTGAAAACGTTACCAACCCTGCTGTTTCTTGATCAGGGAAAAGTGGTCCATCGGTTTGATGTATTGCGCAATCGCGATGAGTTTATGCGTTCCCTAGACCTGCTGATGCGCTGCCATGGATTCGAAGTTGGCATCACTGAGCGGGCAGGTCGTCTGATAGATGGCTAAGGGTAGCTCACCGTGGGCAATTAGCTCACCGAAAAATAAGTCAACCCTAGTGGGCGGTCAAGACTAAGACTTAGGACGGGGAGCTAGTGAAGCGTTAAACGACTTGAAAAGTCACTCGTTACTCTTTACTCTGCATCAGCACTAATCCCAATTTTTAGCGTTGACGCCGCCCAAGGGACCTAGCAACATTCATTGCATGTCCCTTGGGTTAGTTGTTTCAATTATTTTCCACATAGGCCTGAATCAACCAATCCTGCCCGATCTTTTCGAGTTCGGTCTTGTGCAGTGACAGGGCTTCAGTCATTTTCGTAAATCCCATGTCACCCACTGGGGTGTAGGGCTGCTGGCCTCCAATCAGTTTGGGAGCAACAAAGGCCCATAGCTTTTGAATCACCCCTTGCCCCAGGGCAGCGGCACTCAGGGTGCCGCCACATTCCCATAGCACAGTCGATAGGCCCCGCTGATACAGGCTATCCAACACTGCTTGGGGGGTTAAGGCATTGAGGGGAATAATCTCCACCTGGGGGGGGATGGCACTCCCCTGGGGCCCGCTACCCGGCTGCTTTTTCGCAGACATTTTTTCCGTAAACACTTTTTCCGTAAACACTAAGGTGGGGGCAATGTCGGTTTGCCATAGGTGGGCCGCAGCTGGCAGATCTAGGCTGCGACTCATCACCACCCGTAGGGGATTATGGTCCCTGGTTCCATGGCTAGTGAGGTGGGGGTTGTCCCGGCGCACGGTATTGCCACCAACAATCACGGCGTCACACTGTCCCCGGAGCTGATGTACCCGACGACGGGACTCTGGGCCGGTTACCCAGGCACTGTGACCGGTATCCGTGGCAATTTTGCCATCTAGGGTCATGGCATATTTCAAAATGCTAAAGGGCTGGCGATGGCGAATGCGATGGATAAAGGCTTCGTTCAGGCGCTCACAGGCGGCGGTTTCTACACCGGTTATGACCTCTACGCCGGCGGCGCGTAATCGCTCAATGCCACCGCTGGCCTTGGGGTTTGGATCCACCATGCCAATGACCACCTTGGCAATGCCCGCCCGTAATATAGCCCCAGTACAGGGGGGGGTGCGTCCGGTATGGTTGCAGGGTTCTAGGTTGACATACAGGGTGGCGCCTTGGGCCTCATCCCCCGCTGCCCGTAGGGCAAATACTTCTGCATGGGGCTCCCCCGCCTGGGGATGAAATCCTTCGCCAATAATTTTGTCATCCTTCACAATGACCGAACCCACCATGGGGTTGGGCGTTGTCCGCCCCGCCCCATGGGCTGCGAGGTTGAGGCAGCGGCGCATCATGGCGCTGGGGTCCTGACTGGAGACCGGGCCAGCGGGGAATGGGACCTGGCCACCGGCATCATTGGATGAAATCATGGACAAAGTTGTCTAAAATTTGGCTTGGAGAGAAGAGCTTTAAGATAACCCTATGACTACTGAGAACACCAGTGCCGCCGGTACTGTTAACTGCGCCGTTGAATGCGTCAATGGCTGTATTAAGGGCGATGCTTGCCCCAATGAAGCCTATACCCAGCAGGCCTCTAGCTTTATTGAGAATACCTCCCTCGACAAAATGCTGGAAATGGCAGAAGAGGCCGTGCGCAAGAAGATGATCGCTCGGGCAACAGAGCCTAGGAAGTGGGTCATGCCAGAAGAGTTGGAAAGTTAGCCCCGGAAACAATCCTGAATCCCAGCCACCAGCTGATCAATATCTTCCCTAGTATGGGTGGCCATTACGGTCATTCTCAGTCGGCTAGTGGGCACCGTGGGCGGACGGACGGCAGCGGCGAACAGTCCCCGCTGCTTCAGGTGCTGGCCAAGGGCGAGAACGGTGGCAGCATCTTTCACCTGGAGGCAAATGATCGGCGATTCGGAAGGGAGTCGGTTAACCTCCAGCTGATCGAGGCGCTGGCGGAGGTAGGCGCTGTTCTGGGTTAGCTGGGCCAGGCGTTGGGGTTCCTGGTGAATGATGGCGATGGCCGTACGGGCCGCCGCCGCATCGCTAGGGGATAGACCGGTGGTGTAGATCCAGGTGGCGGTGCGATTGCGCAAAAAATCGATTAGCTCAGCGGAGCCCGTAACGTAGCCACCCAAGCTGCCAAGGGATTTGCTCAGGGTGCCCACCTGTACCATGGGGCGCTGGCGACAGCCCAGGTATTCCACGGCACCGCCGCCGCTGGCCCCTAGCACTCCGGTACCGTGGGCTTCATCCACCATCACCATGGCGTCCCACTGATCCGCCAAAGCTAAGATTTCCGGTAACGGGCACAGGTCCCCATCCATGCTAAAAACGCTATCGGTAACCACGAGGCAACGGCGATATTGGGGCCGTTGCTCGGCCAGTCGCCGTTGCAGCTGGTCTAGATCGTTATGGTCATAGACGGCTACGGTCGCACCGCTAAGGCGGGCCCCCATTTGCAGACTGGAGTGATTGTACTGATCGGCCACAATCAGGTCACGGTGATCGACTAGGGCGGCCAATGTACCCAGGTTGGCCAGGTAACCTGAGCTAAAGACAATGGCATCTTCGGTGCCTTTTAGCTGGGCGATGGCCTGTTCTAACTCTCGATGAATGGGACGTTGACCGCTGAGGAGTCGAGAGCCGGTGCTGCCGGTACCATAGGCAGAGGCCGCCGTCGCCGCCGCTGCCGCTAATCGGGGGTCCCCCGCCAGCCCCAGATAGTCATTGCTGGCAAAGTTTAGGCAGGGCTGTCCGGCGATGCGAATGGTGGCACCGCCTTTTCCCTCTATGGGTTGTACCTGGCGGTACCAATTGGCCCGGTGCAGGGTTTCTAGGGATTGGTGAATCCAGCCATAGGGGCCGGGGGAGGGGGGATGTTTGGGATGGGCCACCGTTCTGATTACCGTCGGGCCGATACGGGAATCCAAGCATGGGGGTCGCCTGACACTCTAATGCCCCCTCCTTCGGAAAAGCTGACGACAATGATGTTGGTATCGTCACGACCGACGTCTAAATAGCCTTCTGCCCAAACATCAAAGAAATCCACACCGGTAATTTTGATATCGTAAGCGCCTTCTCTAAAGGTGAATCGCTGCCGTCGGTTGGCGTAGTTGGTGGGGGAGAAAATGCGACGATTATTGACAAATACGTTGGCCCATTCGTCCCCTTGGGCAATAAATTCTACGGTGACTCGCCGTTGTACGGGCTGCCGTCGCTCATAAATGGGGTATCGGCGGTGCCGCGAACGTCTTCTTTCCCCACGGGATGACCGTTCATGGGAACGGCGTTCCTCACGGGAACGGCGCTCCTCATAGGACTCTTCATGGGAACGGCGTTCCTCACGGGAACGACGCTCTTCACGGGACTCTTCATGGGATGGGGAGCGAATGATGATGCGACGGTCGGCTTGGGCCGGGGGGGGAATGACCAGGGGCGTTGCGATCGCACAGAGCAGTCCGACCAGTCCTAGCCTTAGCCAATGACGTTGGATCATAATGGCCTCGAAGGGCGATACCAATGGGGTTACAGGAATACTTGTCCATTCTAGATCCATCTCCCAGCCACGCTTTGGCGAGTGGCCAGATTGTTAAGGTGGCCAAATTTTCAGCCATAGGGCAGGCCCCCAGCCTCCTAATGTGTTGGAGACTGGGGGCCGTTGCTGAAGTCAGGAACTTCCCATGGACAAGAAATTGTGAACTGAGGCCTAAATCAGACCAAACAATTTCTGAATCAACAGAGTGCCATCGGTCACAGACTGGACCTTGGCTGGGTTCTCATAGGAGAGACGCTTCTCCACTCGAGCCTTGGTGGACCCTGCCTTATCGCTGGTGGAAACACTAGGAAGCAGGTCAAACATATTCACATAGCCCACCAGACGCATGCCAGTCTGAGTCTTGAAGCCACGGTAGTAAGGAACCACATTCTCCCCAAAGGCAGTTTCATATTCCTCACTGTCGATGTAGGCATCAATGTCAGCATCATAACCATGGTTGTCCAGGATGGCGCTGTGGTGAACAGTCTCGTCGTAGCCCTCAGGAGCGCGACCCAGCAGATGCTTAAAGTTCAGCTCATGGCAGCGATAGCGGGGGGCGTTATCAATAAAGCGCGCCCGGTACTGGTCTGACTTAGCCAGCACCCGCACAAAGCCCCGCACGGTCAAGTCGCCATTGCGCAGCTGGGATTCAGCACTCACCAACCGCTCACTTTCCATCACGTGGGCATTGCCCAGCACCTGCTTATAAACTGCGTTAATCACCAGGGTGACATCCTCATCAGATGCGCCGGGCACTAACTTGACAGGGTCCATATTGGCCAGGGCGTTGTACTGCCCCTGCCAAATGGAGGTACGCTCCACTGACGTTAGGGGACTGGTGGCTTCCAGATTAAAGGAATAGTCAGGTGTGGTTACGGCCACCGCAGGCTTAGCCTTGGGGCGCATGTCTGCCACCGGGATAGTCTGCTCAGCGATATCAGGAATTCGGCTGGGCTGATTACTCAAGATGGCCTGGTCTACGGCCGCGCCGCCATACTGGCTGAGTTGTTTATCACTGCTGGAAGCACCCCTCAGCAGCTGGAAGGAGTGGGTATAGCCGGTCATGCCCTGTCCCGTCTGGGTTTGATACCCCCGGAAGTAGGGCACAATGTTGGCACCAAAGGTTTGGAAGTACTCGTCACTATCTAAGTAGGAGTCAATCTCGGCGTAGAACCCTTGCTCGGCCAAGGTTTTAATGTGCTCGGAGATTTCTGCCCCATTGGCGGGGGCACGGCCTAGGAGATGCTTAAAGTTCAGCTCAACCGTCTTCAGGTTAGTGCAACGCTCATAGAACAGGGTGCGGTAGCGGTCGGACTTAGCCAGGGCGCGAACAAATTCTAGAACGGTGATGTCCCCATTGCGCAGCTGGGATTCAGCCACGGGGAAGCGCTCGCTTTCCATCAGGTGGGCGTTGCCAAATACCTGCCTATAGGCCGCTTCAATCACGACATCGAGTTGGCCAGTGCTATCGCCAGCGACTAGCTCCACCGGTTGACTGGCGGAGAATGAATCGGTGTAGGCGGCGGTGATGGACGGGGACCCTTTGTCCAGCTTGGCAACGACGACTTCTGCACCGACGGCCTTGGCCAGGTCAAACCCCTGGGGATTAAAGACGTTTTCTGTTTTTGCCTGGAATTCTTGAACTAGGGCCGTTTGTAGTTGCGATCGC